>NZ_JAPYKP010000028.1:0-57561 GCF_037179725.1 Mesorhizobium sp. Cs1321R2N1
GTCGTCATCCGGGCATGCGGTGGTCGGCGACGTCCCCCAGCCTTCCCAGGAGTGCAGCAACGGATGGCCGCTCGGCAACGTCGGCACCGCCCCCAGCTTGAGCATGCACGCTTGCCGCAACGGCAACAGCGCCGGGTGGCGCGGAAACGCCACGCCACCCAGCAAGGATGCGGCCTCGCCGCACAACTGCGGCAGGATCAGCTCCGCGCCGATCGGCGCGTCTTCCGGCACCGCATGCGCGTAGGGATCGGGCTGGCGCTCGAGGAATCGGGTTGCAGCCTGAACTGCGTCGGCAGCGCCGGGAAGAGGATCGGCACGCTGCAATGCCAGCAACGCCGCCCACGTGGGCGCATGGCGGAACAGCGGGAAGTCAGCGCTCCCCCATCCGCCATCGGCCTGTTGCTGCGCGATGAGCCACGCGTATGCGTCCTGCCGACCGGTGACGTTGCCGTGGAACTGCAGAGCTCGCGCCGTGTCGTAGACGGACGGACCGACGCTGCCGCCGTCGCTCATCTTGCGCAGCAGGTGGCGCAATTCGGAAAGGATCTGTTCGGACAGCGCGTTCACGCGGGACGTTCCTTCTACAGACGTTTGACGAGGACCAGGATGGGGCAGATGCCGGTCCGCCGCATAGGCTAGCGCGTAGCGCGCCGCGTGCGCCGTGGCCGGCTGGCCAACTGCTGCTCGGACTGGGATATAGTGCAGCATGCACCGCTGCCGCCGGCCGATCGCAACGGCACAGGGACGACTCTCCATGCGGACGGGCGCGCTCATGCGCCTGGCGCGTGCTTGAACAGATACGCGTTGGCCCGCTGCAGCATCTGCGCCAACCGTCCCGAACGCGGCCCCAGCGGGGCGATGGCCTCCCCGGCGTCGTGCAACAGATCCAGCGCGAACTGGCGCGCCGCCCGCAGCCCCATGATCGACGCGCAGGTCGGCTTCTGCGCCGCCGCGTCCTTGCCGGGGGTCTTGCCCAGCGTCGCGGTATCCGCTGTCGCGTCGAGAATGTCGTCGACCACCTGCAACGCCAAGCCGAAACAGGCGCTGTAGCGATCGAGCGCACAGTACAGCGCAGCGTGCGCGGCATCCTCCGCGATGGCGCATAGCACGCCCATTCGAACGGACGCGCGCACTAGCGCTCCGCTCTTCATCCGGTGCATCGCCACGATCCTGTCCAGCTCGACGTGCTTTCCCACCAGCGACAGATCCATGGCCTGGCCGCCTGCGGCACCCTCGGCGGACACCGCCTGCGCCAGTTCGCGCACGAGCGCGATACTGTTGTCGCCCGGCGCATCCAGGCTCGCCAGGGTCAGAAAGGCGTGCGCCTGCAGCGCATCGCCGACCAGGATCGCAGTGGCTTCGCCGAACTTGACGTGCACGGTAGGAAGGCCGCGGCGAAGAACGTCGTCGTCCATCGCGGGCAGGTCGTCGTGGACCAGGGTACAGGCGTGCATCATCTCGATGGCGGCGCCGACGTCGTCGAGCATCTGCGCCGGCCTTTCGGCCAGTGCGCCGGCAGCCAGACAGAGCAAGGCGCGGGTGCGCTTCCCGCCGTGCAAGGTGGCGTAGCGCATCGCCGCCATCAGCTCGGTCTCACCGTCCTCTTCGGCGCAGAGAAGACGCGCCAACGCCTTTTCGACCCGCTTTGCGCCGTCCTGCATCCAGATCTCCGACAGCAGCCTGCCGGATGCGCCGCGCACCTGCGCGTCCAATCCGCCGAGCGCGGAAACGCGAGTTCGGTCGTCGTGTAGCGTGGAACCGGCCTGCATGTTGTTCATGTCCTCTGTACCTGACAGGAGAAGGCCACGGCGAGCGGCGAGCCGCCGCGGTGTTGCCGGCGTCGCACCGAGCGCGCGCGGTGAGTGCAGCACTGCCGCGCATCGCCGGCGCCGCTGCCTCGCCAAACCGGGCATGCGATGCCAGCTCATGAGAATCCGATGCGGATTGTCATGGAGGGATGTGCGGTCGGGTAATAGCGCCGGCCTTTTTCGACGCCGCTCAGCAACCGCGGCCGCACCCTGGCCTTGTGCATAGTCAGCGCCAAGGCGATGCAGAACTGCACCATTTCCAGCCATACCACGTGGTAGCCGATGCAGACGTGTGGGCCGGTACCGAACTGCAGCATGTCCACGGGCCGGATCGGCTCCGTGCGTTGCAGCCACCGCGCCAGCCGGAACTGATCAGGCGCCTCGTGCAGCAGCGCTGAGGTCGAGAAATGCAGCAGCGGGATGCATAAATGGGTGCCCGCGGGAATGCGCCGTTGGCCAAGTTGCAATTCCTGCACCGCGCGACGCGGCAGGAGCGTGGTCGCCGGATGCACGCGCAGCGTCTCGCGGAACAGCGCCTCGGCAACCGGACACTGTGCCAGGTCCGCGTGCCGGGTCGGCACCGCGCCCACGCGCTGCGCCTCCTCGACCAGGGCGTCCCACAGCACAGGCTGCCGCGCCAGCTCGATCACCATCCAGGCCATCGTCGAGGCGGTGGTGTCGTGACCGGCAAGCAGCAGTAAGCGGATATTGGCGACCAGGACGTCATCGGAGAGCGCATCGTCGCTGCGATCGAAGGCGCTCACCATGTCGTTGATCAATCCGGTGCGCGCGGCATGCGCGCGTGCGTCGCGGACGAACTGGCGCAACTGCGCGTCGATCCAGTCGCGGGCGGCGCGGCCGCGCCGCAAGGGCAGTCCGGGCAGATCGACCGGAGGCGCGACGATCAACTGCAGCAGTTGCCGGTACTTGCGATGCCATCCCGGCAGGTCCTGCGCGGGGATTCCCATGAGGCTGAAGATGAGCTTGAGCATCAGGTCGCCGGTTTCGCGCAGGATGGTTACGTCACCGCGGTCGCGCCACGCCTGCACCCGCGCCCGAATGACGGGCGCGAACAGGTCGCCGATGCCGGCCTGAGTGAGCCCGTTGGGTAAGAACGCCGCCTTGATCGCATCGCGCGCCTGCCGGTGCGCGCCGCCGTCCTGGGCGACCAACGTTCCGCCAAGCAATTCGGGCGCGATCTCTTCGATCAGCGCCGAGGACACGTCCTTGTGCCGGAGCAGTGCGAACGCATCCGGATCCACGCAGGTCATCAGGTGTCCAGCAGGGCCGAAATCCAGCCAAAAGTGGCTGCCCAGCGTCCGTTCCGCGCGCCGCAGCAGGCGCGGCAGATCGCAGACAATGGCGGGAAGATGTCCGACCAGGGGGAAAGCGCCGGGCACGACCGGGATGTCGTCTCGCAGCCGGTGCCGACGGTCCAGCGGGTTGAGCAGCATGTCCATCAGCAGCGCGCCCCTCCTTCGATGTCGCCGGCAGCCCGCGCGGCGCGGCTGTTGCCACCGTCGGCGTATGTCGGCAGATGCGCCAGCATGCCGCCGTCGATGCACACGACCTGGCCGGTGATGAACTCAGAATCGTCGGAGAGCAGGAACGCCACCAGCGCGGCCACGTCCTCGGGGCGGCCGACGCGCGGCAGGAGCTGGTGCCGGCGCAGATGCCGTTGCATGCACTCGTCCAGCTTGGCGAGGAGACGCTCGGTCATAATGAGACCCGGCGCAACCGCGTTGCAGCGGATCTGCGCATGACCGTACTGGGTGGCGAGCGAGGCCGACAGCATGTTCATCGCCGCCTTCGACGCGGCGTAGGACGTCTGCCCGGTATCACCGCTGAGTCCCTGGCAGGACGACATGTTGACGATCGCGCCACCGCCGCGGGCGATCATCCGTGGGATGGCCTGCCGGCAGCAGAGCAGCGTGCCGCGCAGATTGGTCGCCATGGTCTGATCCCAGACCGCCAGGTCCAGGTCGAGGATCGCGCCGTCGCACGGGGTCAGATGCATGGCGCTCGCGTTGTTCACCAGCAGATCGACCCCACCGAAGTGCCGCTGCGCTGTTTCGAACAGCGCTGCCACCGCCGTCGCATCGGCGATGTCCATGCCCAGGGCCAGCGCGTGGCCCGCTTCGGCCGCGATCTGCGCGGTGCAGGCGATGGCCGCCGAGCCATCAATGTCGGCCACCACCACTCTGCCGCCCTCGCGCGCGATGGCGAGAGCGCACGCATTGCCGATGCCGGCGCCGGCGCCGGTCACCACGGCCACCTTGCCTTCAAACCGTCCCATCGTGTCCTACTGGATTGCGTTGGTCTTGCGCGGCATGCCGCTCAGCCTTCCACGGAGAAGGCTCAGGGTCGGCGCTGGCGCGCTCGTCATCGCCAGCGTCGCGTTCGATGACCCGAATGGCAGCGACCGGGCACTGGCTGGCCGCGAGCCGCACGGCGGCGTGCATCGCCTGCGGGACCGTCGCCACGCGCACTTCGGCCACGCCGTCCGGTTGGCGCTGGCGAAAGGTGCCCGGCAGCGTCAGCACGCACTGCCCGGTAGTTCCGCACAGATCCTGGTCAACCACGACGCGCATCTCAGCCCTCCTGCGCATGCAGCCGCACCGGCATCGCGCGGAACGTCCTAAGGAACGCGGAGGGCTCCCGGGTTGGTTGCTCGGCCAATGCCAAGGTAGGGAAGCGCGCCTGAACCCGCGGCAGGCTTTCGGCCAACTCCACCCGGGCCAGTTGCGCACCGAGGCAAAAGTGGATGCCGTGGCCGAAGCTCAGCATGATCTTCCCGTCGGTCGACATGCCAGGGCTGGTGCCGTAGAACCGCGCGGGATCGAAGCGATCGGGATCGGCGAAGGCGTCGGGGTCGCGATTGCCGGCCGCGATTAGCACGCGCACGTCCGCGTTCTTCGGGATCACCACGCCGCCCAGTTCGATGTCGCGCCGGGCGATACGCGGGATAGAGCTGAACATGGCGGGCGCGTCGCAGCGCAGGACTTCTTCGACGAATGCCTCCACCCCCACGGCGTCTCCCTGCAGCCAGTGCCGCTGTTCGGGATACGCCAGCATCGCCAGGACCGCATGGTCGATGGTCGCAGCAGTGGTGGCGAAGCCGCCCAGCAGCATGCCCCAGAGCATGCTGATCAACTCCGCATCCGACAGCGTGTCGGCATCGTCGTCGTGTGCGCCGACCAGCATCGACACGATGTCGCGGCGTGGATTGATGCGCTTGCGCGGTATGAGGTCGCCGAAGTAGGCCTGCACCTTGGCACTGGCCGCGTCCGCCGCGGCGAGTTGGGGATCGCTGGCGTGCGGGCTCAGACCTTCCAGAATCGCGGCGATGCCGGCGGCGAGCCCCAACATGTCGTCCTGGGGCAGGCCGAACAGTTCGGAAAAGACCAGCACGGGCAAGGCCAGCGCGAATTCCCGATGCAGGTCCACCGCCTCCCCGCGTTCCAGCGCGGGCGCCATGCCGTCCAGGCATGCTGCGGCGATGCGCGCTATGCTCGGCCGCAGGTTGTCGATCTTTTGGATGGTGAAATCGCGCGAGATCAGCCGGCGCAGACGTGTATGCGTCGGTGGTTCCTTCATCGCTAGCGTGGACGCCAGCAGATTGAGTGACAGGCTGGTCGCCGCACGCGGGAAATAGCGCGCTAGTTCGCCCGGTGCCGGTCCGCGAAACGCATCGCCCGTGGCCTTGAACGCCCAATAGATGTCGGCATGGCGGCTCAACAGAAAGAGGCCCGACGCCGCGCGATGCACCGGATCGTGCTCGCGCAACCACCGCATGAACGGATACGGGTCGTGGATGCACGCTGGCGACGCCAGTTCGGCGAAGGCGTCCCGGCATGCTGCCGTGGTTTCTTGCACGTCCATCTCGGCTACCTGTTGGCTGGCTGATCTGGCCGGCGCGCGCCAGGCGCGCCGGCAAATTGCGGAGAAGATCGCGATTCCCGGCGGCGTCCGCACATCACCAGAGCACCGGGAGTTCCTCGAACCCGCCAGTGATGATCTCCTTGCGCAACTTCAGTTCTTCAGGCGCCACTGCCAGGCGCAGCGCGGGAAAGCGCTGGAAGATCGAACCGAACACCACCTTGAGTTCCAGCCTGGCCAGCGCCACGCCGATGCAGTAGTGCGGCCCGTAGGAGAACGCCAGGTGCGGGTTTTCGTCGCGTCCGATGTCGAAGAGTTCCGGGTTGTCGAAATGGCGCGGATCGAAAGACGTCGCCGGCAGGCCGACCAGCACCTTGCTCTCCGCGGGAATATGCACGCCCGCGATGGTCACGTCGGTCCTCGGATAGCGCATGATGCCGTCCCAGCCCGCGCCCGGCGGGTACATGCGCAGAATTTCCTCAACCGCCTTGTCCACCAGGGATGGATTGTCTACCAGGCGTTCGCGCTGTTGCGGATGGCGGAACATGGCCAGGAGGCCGAATTCGATCTGCGCGACGGTGCTCTCGTGCCCAGCCACCAGCATGCCCGCCGCCAGGCCGATCGCCTCTTCCTCGGTCGCCTTGCCCTGGTCGACGGCGGCGAGCAAATCCGTCAGCAGGTTGTCGCCCGGATCCTGACGCTTGTCCCGCATCTTGCCGCGAATGTAGGCGCGCAGTTCTTCCCAGGCCACGCGCGAGGCGCTACGCGGGCCGCTTGCATGCTGGTGCGTCATCACCTCGTCGGACAGCCCGGCGAAAAAGGTGTGATCCTCGTAGAGCACACCCATCAGCGCGCTGATGACCATTGCGGGAAGCGGAAAGGAGAGGTGTCGCCGCAGGTCGACGGGCTGGGGCTGGGCCGCCAAGGTCTCGAACAACTGCTCGGCGGATCGCTTCGACCTGCTGCGCGAGCAGCTTCACCCTGCGGTTGCTGAAGGCCGGCGCCACGATCGTGCGTCGCCGGGCATGCTCGCCCCCCTCGTGCGAGACCAGCCACCCCGGCGAACCGAGAACGACCGAATCCGGCGTGAATGCCGGCGGCGGCATTCCCGCCGGCCGGAACGCCTCGTCGGACAGCACCGCCTCGGCCTCGTCGTAGCCTGTCACCCACCAGCCTTCGTGCCCGGACGGGAAACGCACGCGGTGGATCGGACCCTTGGCGCGTAGCGCCAACATCTCGGGCGACGGTTCGATGTGATCGATGCGCCACATCGGCAGCGTCGGCAAGGATTGTTCGGGCATGGTGGCACTTCACTCTCTAAGCGATGGAAGGGCGGAAGGTGACCGGCAGGCGCCCGAGATCAACGCGATCATAGAGACGATGATGGAGGCCCGCAGATTCATCATTGAGCGGATCAAGGTTCTCGACGCGCGCGTTCTCGCTGCCGCGAAACAGAATGCCATGGCCCGCCTGTTCAGGACGGCTCTCGGCGTCGTCACCGTGCTCTTGCGTCGATTGCCTCGACCTGTGACGATACTTCCCGCTTCCGTCGATCCTCCAGCGCCGGCGCATATCTCGGGTCTCGCGCCCAGGCGCTATGAATCCAGCGAGGTCAGTCGAAACGGCCGCGTCTCGAAGCGCGGTGGCAGCGCTCGGCCGCGGGACCATCTGGAGCCGGCTCGCACCAGGGGATGTAATGTTTTGAGCACAGCACAAAGCGAGGACCGGACGGTGAACGGTTTATTGTGTGTGCCGGTTGACTGTTCCAGATGCTCGAACGCGAACTAACCTTTGAAGAGGCTTGGGCTGAGGCCAAAGCCGTGAGAAGGAATGCTGCTGCTGCAAGGGCGCGTGTCATGGACATTCTCGTGTGTGGCGGATGGAACTGTCGTCTCACCTGAACTGAGACAGCTAGCTGCAGACATCAAACGCCTCTATTGGCGTGTAATGTCACAGCTCTAGCAGCAAGAGACATGCCAGAGGCGCAGCAGTCGGTTCTTGTTGAATTCCTTCACGTGTCGCGGTGAGCGGGTCATATTAGTTTTGTCGAATTCCGTACAAAATGGACGGATCGAACACCTCCGGGGCATAGTCAGTGCCCGTCATCAGAGGGAACAGGCAAAGGCCCCTGTGATTCGAGAGCCGACAATTCGTCGTGCTCCAAGCATCGGCCAATATGGTCTCCAAAGCACGGTGCTCGATCGGCTACCACGGCTCGTGACGTACCCGAGGGAGGCGGACACGCACCGAAGCGGAACCCGCTGACTGCAACCGGCAAAACTACCGTCGATCGTCACCGACGGAGAGCTCATCGAAAAGCACCGGAGGCGACCAGATCGTTGCTTCATCAAAAGCTCATCACCGTGCATTAAGGTTCGCTGATGGCAGTGATCCAGCGGCCGAACGGCAGCGCGGCTGGAACTTCGGTCGGTGAAGCGCCGGCTAGCAGTGGTGAGGGGGCTTTCGTTGCGTGCCACGGAGCGCATCATCGAGACGCAGATCCACCCCTGCACGCTTGATGAAGCGACGAAGGGAAAGCCTTCATGGCCATTGGCGAGAGTTTCGCTGATCATGAGACTGTGAAGCACTCGAGCTGCGAAAACGCGGTGCCGTCCAGGTCAATTCGGTCGAAGGATTCAACTCCCGCGTTCGCCGCACGATCGCCGGCGTCTTTCATCACATCAGCGCGCAGAACAGCATCCTACGAGGCGGTACCGGAACAGCGCCGTTCCGTCAGGCTAGGGATGCCGACATCGTCGATATATTCGAGGGAGACGGAGAGATCGTCGGGCACGCTCAGCGTAGTTCACGGCTTTAGAACGCCAATCTGCTCCGCCCCAGCTACTTTCAGCATAGACAAAAATGGTAAACGTCCGGATTGTTTCGCGGCCGCCCCGTATTTTGCGAACGGCATTGCCCGTGACGACGTGTTGCGACCAGCGAAAGCCGATGTGCAGTCCGCAATTGTCTATAGCTGTCCGGAATTGAGCGGGGCTGCGGAGGTCGTGTGCGGCGTCGTTTCGGCCCTCGTGCAGAAGCTTGAGCACATCACGGCCGGCGCTGCGGGAATCGTCGGGCTGTGGGTCGCCGGCATTGCCGGTAAAGCGTTCGCCGGCAACAACGCGTTTCTGTGCTGGTTGATCGCAGCCATCGGCGCCCTGGGCATTCTGTGCGTCTTCCTTCAGCGCTGGCGCGATATCGATTGGCTGGCGACTCACGTGGTGCGGATCGGGCTGCTTGGAACCGTAGTTGGACTCATCGTCGCTTTCTCTGCGGCGCGCGCCGGCGGCTCGGCCGACCCCAATGCGATCCGCCCGATGATCGCGTCGGTCATCGACGGCATGTATGTCGCGCTCTATGCGACGCTGCTCGGTATAGCCACGAACCAGTGGCTTAAGATCAATCTTCGCCTGCTCGGTAACTTCGATGGATGAGGAAACTCTCACCGTCTGGCTCGACACCGCGCTCTTGATGCTCGGCGGCTTCGTCCTCATGACCATGCTCATGATGACGGTGATGAACCCGCCAGCCACGGCGAACGAAACCGATGGCGTCACGGCGCCCGGAAACGTCGCCGTCGAGATGCAATGGCCAGGCAAGCTCGACGCCGACGTCGATCTGTGGGTCCAGGCGCCCGGGGATGTGCCGGTCGGCTACTCCAACAAGAGCGGCAAGGTGTTCGATCTGCTGCGCGACGACCTGGGCATGACGCCGGACATGACCGACTCCCACCATGAAGTTGCCTATTCGCGGGGGGCTCCCGCTGGCGAATATACCGTCAATGTTCACATGTATTCGTGGTGTGAACGTCACATATCCCATCCCGGTGAAGGTCACGTCAGCGGGCCATCTACGTATGGCTCACCACGGCTGGCTCACCTGAGCCGCGCGCCTACGTACTGCCCTGGAGCCAGCAGGCGGCCCAACAGCTTCAAGATGCGATGGGCAAGGCGGAAGCCGACGGCACTGCGGTAGAGATGAAGATGCAGGCCGCCGACGCCGGTCTCGATACACGCGAGCCGATGTTCTACGCACGGCCCCAACCGGCCCTGCCGGCAAAGGACTACCAAAGCGGCGTTCGCCGCCTCGCTATACACAGCCGGGGTCGTAGCCGAGTTTTTCGCTTCGTGTTCCGCTCCTGCAGCTTGGGAAGATGGCGCCGTGGCTCATTTGTGTCCGTCCAACAGCGCCGCGTGCCCAGTAGGGCGCCCTGATGCATACAACAAGGCATGAGGGACAATCCTTTGGATGATTATAATTTGCCGCGGGCACTCCTACCTGTGTTGTGGGCCGAGAACCGCCGGCGATGAACCGCGCATCGCGACGCGACGGAACCGGACGGCCCGCAGATGGAACGCGAGGCGAAGCAATCGCCCCTCACCCCAGGAAAAAAGGAGGCGCAATCATGCGCTCTTTCAGGACTCTCAAGACAGTAACCCTCATCACCCTTCTCATCACTGTTCCGTTCGCCGGCGCCTATGCCAACGAGACGCCGACCTCGATTGCCGATCAGGCGCAGGGTGTGGACCAAGGCATTGCTGACGCAAGGCAGCAGAACACGATCACGCCGGCCGAGGCCCAAAGGCTGCACATACAGGTAGTTCGTATCACCCAGGCCGCCGAAAGAACGGCCGCCGAGGACCACGGCAAGATACCGGCTGCCCAATCTCAGCAATTACTGCGCAGGCTTGACAATCTCGACCAGAGGCTCATGGTCGATGCCGGCAGTGGCTTCGCCATCAACGACGACAATCCCGACGGAAATTATCCGAACTGAAGTCACCAGAGCCAGCGCGCCCAAAAAGGACACGCTGGCTCTGAAAGATCATTCAGCGCGAAATGGTCCAGGCCGCCCACAGCCTGGGCTGCGCTCGAGGCCGGTGGGCTTAACGCGCAGGATGAAACACGTTTGGCCTTGGCAACCGGACATTGCTATGAGGGTTTCGGCGCAGGCTCAGCCACGGGTGTGATCGACTTGACCTTCCACCGGTCGCCGTTCGTAGCAATCAGCCAATAGTCTGTGCCGATCATTGCAATCTGGCCGCACCAACTCCCTTTCCGGGTTGGGCCGGCCATGAAGTGTACGCATACCTTGTCGCCGTCAAAGGCATACGTTCCCGTCCAATGGTCCTTCGTACCGACGGAATCGTATTTCCCATCAGCAAAGTACGTGGCAACACTGTTGCCCTTGCCCAGGTGAAGGACCTTCCCGACGATCAGTGTCTTGAGCGCGTCGTTGGGAAGCGGGTCAAAGCCTGCGGTGCTTAGCGTCGTCATAGAAGAAGCCGGGACCGAGGCAGTATTCGGCGAAGGCGACTGGCATGCGCCCACCAGCGCTACGGACGCCAGCACGAGAATGCGTTTCACAGATTGGGACCTCCGCGCAGACAACCTCACCGCACAGGGCGATGAGACGGTGACGTTTTTATGTCAGCTCTTTAGCTCAAATGATCGCGCATAAAGTAGACGATTCCTGTACGAGGGGATAGAAACAGAGCGCGGCTTCCTGCACCTTCTCGGACGGCACACAGCGAAGGGCATTAAATTAGAAATCGACATCGCGCCAACGCCGGAAGTAGACACACAGAATGCCCAGGGCGCCGATGGCCGCGATCAGCCAGCAGAGAAATGCGTTGTCTCCCTGAAACCCGTTCTGAACTGCTCCAACGGCAAGCAAGCTAACAACAGAGCAAGGCCGGCGCGCTATTATGCCGACGTATGAAACGGGCACCCCTTCGGACGTCACTGACCGGAATCGACAACAGAGACTCTATCAGAGTTGGACGACGCTATGCACCCTGGACGCGACGGCAAGGCTGCCAAGAAGCCATCGCGCGATCCTCTTGCAGCACGCCGCGGTCAGTGAAGGTGATTGACCCCGCTGACGCAAATTCTGTCATCGGCTTTGCGAATGGCCATCCCACGGCGCGTTCGACGGGGTGGACCCGTCGAGTTACACTCACTTCGCCGCATGTTGGCGGCTGTCGGCGCAGAGTTCAGACAACGGTTCCAGACTGCCTTTTACGCGGCAATCAAAGCACGACGGGTGAACAGAGGTCGGGGATGGGGCATAGATCTTCTGCTGCCTCGTCGATGGGCAAAGACGGCCGATTGACGCGATCAATGAGTAAGGCCAAGCGATTTTCTGGCCGACCCTGCGGTTGCCACGACACCTCCGAGGAGGCTTACCAGTCGTGATGCCTTTTCGACCAACTCCGCGTTGCTCTTCACCAGCTCTGTCTTGGACATTCGGACCGTGTCTTCCATCCCGATTCTCACATGCCCGCCTAAAACAAACGATTGGGCAAGCATCGGAAATGCCGAGCGGCCGATCCCGAATCCTGTCCAGATAGCATCCGGCGGGAGCATGCTCCTTGCGAACAACATGGTATCTGGCGTCGCTGCAAATCCGTATTTTACCCCAAGCACCAAGCTGCAAAGGGCTGGGCCCTGGAAAACGCCGGATTTCAGGAAGTCCCGCAGTAGATTAATATCGCCGCTGTCGAAAAGCTCGAATTCTGGCCTAACGCCGGCATCGTAGATGATTTCGGCCATGCGCTTTACGTATGGCGGGGTGTTTATGACCACCTCGCTGCCGAAGGTCATGGTGTTGAGATCGAGTGTGCAGATGTCAGGGCGCAAATCCACGATATGCTGGACGCGTCGCTCGACCGTGACAAAGTTCGTTCGCGGTCCTGCGATTTTCGGATCTTCGTCGCCAGGCTGAAAACGACCGCCAGGTCCTGTGGTGATGTTGAGTATCACCTCGCTATTCTTGGACCGGATCAGCCGGACGAGTTCACGGTAGTGATCCAGCTCCATCGAAGGCCGCCCGTCTGGATGACGGACATGAAGATGCAGAATTGCAGCGCCGGCCTGCGCTGCTTCCAGCGCGGAATTTGCGATCTCCTCCGGGGTAACAGGCAGTGCGGGGTTGTCTTCCGGTCCAGTCAGGCTGCCGGTCACGGCGCACGTGATGATGGTCCCCTTCTCCATACCCGTTAGTCCCCTACAAAGGCAGTGGCGGCGATCTCGACCAGCATCTCGGGATCGATAAGTGCTCCCGCTTGAACCATGGTGGTCGCGGGTCGGCTGGCGGCAAACGCCGTGCCGTGCGCAGCGCCGACGGCTTCCCAGTCACTCATGTTCTGCAGAAAAATGCGAGTTTCGATGACATCGTCGAGGGAGCCGCCGAGTTCGCGGATTGCAGCCTCAATCCGCGAAAGGATGAGGACAGCCTGCTTACCGGCGTCGCCTTTGTGAGCCGTGCCATCCGGTCCTGATGCCGACGTTCCAGACACAACAATCATATTGCCGGCCCGGACTGCGCGCGAATAGCCGATCTTGGCGCCCCATTCGGTTGTTATCTCGACACAGGTTTTCATTTGATCCTCCTCGATAGGCGCGGCCTGCATCAGGCAATGGTCTTAAGTGCCCGATCAAAGGCGTCGACGATTTCATCAATGTCGCTCGCCGACATAGCGGTGGAAAAGGCCATGAGCCCATTGCCGCCGATGATGACGCCCTGGTCAAACAGGGCTCGTGCGAGGGCCGCCACTTTCTTTTCGCCAGCCGCCAGCGTGGAGCGATAGTCCGTCAACTTCGCATCAGACAGGTGAACGCGGCGAAGGGAGCCCAACCCGGTAACCTGCGCATCGATCTTGTTGTGGGAGAAACAATGTCCGATCCCTTGGTCAAAGCGGCTCCCGAGTGCCTCCAATCGCTCGAATTCGACGGCAGTCAGATCCTCGAGCGCAGCCGCTCCTGCGGCCATCGACATCGGGTTGGCGCTGAACGTGCCGCCATGCGGCAGTGCGGGCGCGCCTTTCGAAGGATCGAAAACCGACATCACGTCTGTCTTGCCACCCACGGCGCCGACGGGGAAGCCGCCACCGATAACCTTGCCCAGCGTCGTCAGATCCGGGTCGACATTAAATCTGCCTTGCGCCCCGTTGAAGCCGAGCCGGAAGGTAATGACCTCATCGAGAATGAGAAGCGCACCGAGTTCACGTGTGACCTGTCTCAACATGGCGAGAAACTCAGCGCTCGCCGGCACAAGGCCGGCGCGGTTCGGCATCACGTCGACAAGCACTGCCGCAAGCGAGTTGCCGCTTGCGCGCAGAATCTTCTCGCTCACCTCAACGTTGTTGAACGGGATGACCACCATGTCATCCAGCACACCCCTGGGGGTGCCGCGAGCGGTTGGCACGGCTTGCGGCTCATCTGCCGGGCCCCAGTTGTCAGGCCGCGCATCCTGGCTGGTTTCAGCCGGGTCGTAGGTGCCGTGATAGGCGCCTTCGCACTTGGCGATCTTTGGCCTTTCGGTATACGCACGTGCGGCCTTGATTGCGTTCATCACCGCTTCCGTTCCGGAATTGGTGTAACGGAGCTTTTCAACCGAAGGCAGTCGGTCGCAAAGCATCTCCGAGAGCAGGATTTCGCTCTCCGTCGCCATTCCGAAACATGTTCCCAACTCCAGCTGCCGGCTCGCCGCGAGTGCGACCTTGGCGTTTCCATAGCCGTGGATCAGCGAGGTGAAATTGCCGTTGGCATCGATCCGGACGTTTCCGTCGACATCCACGATGCGGCAGCCCTCGCCCCGGACCGCATAGACCTGGTGAGGCTGCCGATAAACGGTTGTGCGCGTATTGCCCCCTGGCATGACCTGCAAGGCACGCTGATAAAGCGCGGCCGACTTAGGATTGTCCAAAATTCGCATTTTTGTTTCTTTACGCCTCGGTCTTGGGTGGTGCGTCGGCTGCCAAGCTACAAGCCACTCAGCCAGCCGCTTTCAGATCGATCCTCTCGCGTCTCAGCAAAGGCGATGAGTCCTCAAATTCCTGCGCGAAGCGGTGACCGGAATAGACGGCCGCGAAGATCGCCGCCGGCGCCTCGCAGTCACCGACACGGCTGATGCGAATGGACGGCTTTTCCGCAATGCCGCTGACCAGCTGGCTATAGAGTTCCGAATTCGGCAACCGCGCGGTTACCAGAACAATCGCGTCGGCGCGCTGCTCGGAATTCTCGCCCGTTCGCACATCCATGAACCGTGCGGAAGAGCTGCCGGTGCCGAGCAGGCTGCGATGGGTGATCATCGTCACGCCCCGCTCGAATAGGCGTTTTGCAACTCGAATATTCTCGAGCGTATTGACCGTGAAAGAAGAAATGTCCGCAGCTGGCGTTACCAGGGTAACTTTACAGCCTTCCAACGCCAGCTTCTCTGCGATGACCGCGCCCATATAATAGTGGTCGTCGTCGTAGACAGTGACATTTCCGCCGGGAAGCGACCCCCGCATGACGTCATCAGGCGTGAAGATCGGCAGTGCCGTGTCAAATGGGAGCGCTTTGTGAGCTGCTCGACCAACACCATCACGGCGCCAGCGTGCGCCAGTCGCCAACACGATCTGATCAGACCCGAACTCCAAAGTGTCCGCGGCCGATAAATCGCTGCCTTTGTAAATCTCAATATTGGGAAGTTTCTGAAGCTGGGTGACGCGCCAGTCACGAACCCGCTGCCACTCACCCAAGCCAGGCAGTTTGCCTTCCAGGGTGACGCGACCGCCAAGAAAGCCTTCACGTTCAGCCAACGTCACTTTATAGCCCCGCTCGCCCAGCGCGCGAGCACATTCGAGCCCTGCCGGTCCTGCGCCGACAACGAGAACGCTGGAACGGGATTTAGCTAGGGCAATCTTTTCAGGGTGCCATCCGCGGCGCCATTCCTCGCCCATCGTGGGGTTTTGCGTGCAACGCAGGTTCGTCATCGCAAAATGGCTCGACACGCAGATATTGCAGCCGATGCATTCACGAATGTCCTCGTAGCGCCCCTCTTCAATTTTCTTAGGGAGGAATGGATCTGCAATCGACGGCCGCGCGGCACCGATCATGTCAAGGACGCCTCGACGGATGAGACTCGCCATCGTGTCGGGGGACGTGAACCTTCCCACTCCCACGACCGGCTTGCTGGTGACTGACTTGATGCCAACCATGAACGGCTCGTGGTCGTTCTCGGCAGCAAAACGCGACGTCGGTGAATCGTCGGCCCAGGTGCCGACGACGAGATCCCAGAGATCGGGCAACTCGGCCAGCAGGGAGATGGCCTCAATACCCTCATCTGCCGCACGCAAGCCTTCGGGACCAAAGAGTTCGTCGATGATGAGCCGTACGCTGACAGCACAGCCGTCTCCCCCACCCTCGCGCGTTACCTCTATTAATTCCCTGAGAAGGCGGACCCGGTTTTTCAGCGACCCCCCATATTCATCGGTGCGCTGATTTCGAGGAGAGATGAACTGGAAGGCGATCGTGGAGAAATTGCCGTCAACGTTGAGAACGTCAAAGCCGGCCTTCCGGGCTCTGACTGCGGCCGCTTTCCACCATCCGAGCAGGTTCTTGATGTCGGACTTATCCATCCCTCTTACCTGCATTGGATGGTTCCCGCTGACCGGCCGATCCATCGGGCCAAGCGGAACCTCTCGAGTCAGGCGGTTGGCATTATAATACGCAGGGTAAGCAAGCTGCACCCCGGCAAGCGAGCCATGCTCGTGGACTGCTTCGACCATCAGTGCGAGTGGCGGGATATCGCCGTCGTCCCAAAGCATTTGCAGGACTTCCGGCATGAGATCGCCGGAGGGATGCACCGAGCAATGTTCGGTGTTGATTACGGCCCACCCGCCCTCAGCCTTGATGCCCCGCATGGCAGCATGAGCCTGCGGCCGAAGGTTCCCCATGCCGTTGCAATGGGGTGTCTGATAGAACCGATTACGAGCGACGAGCGGCCCAATCTGCACGGTCTCAAACAAGATATCGAAACGCGGATCACGCATGCAAAGGTCTTTCGTAGGCCTAGCCCACTTGCCAGGAAAATCAGCCGAGTGCCGGGTAAAAGCCAATGCGCTTAGCTGCGAATCTTGATCCAGGTCGCCTTCAACTCAGTGTATTTCTCGATGGCATGAAGGGACTTGTCGCGCCCAAAACCGGACTGCTTATAGCCGCCGAAGGGCATGGTGATGTTGCTTTCGTCGAAGTTGTTCACCCAGACCGAGCCTGCCCTCAGGCGGCGCGCCGTCGACAGCGCAACGTCGATGTTGTCTGTCCAGACTGCGGCTGCAAGTCCGAAGATCGTGTCGTTGGCGATCGCGATCGCCTCCTCAGCCCCGTTAAAGGTGATGGTTGCGAGTACGGGGCCAAAAATCTCTTCCTGGGCGATCCGCATATTGTTGTACACGCCGTCGAAAACGGTCGGCTCAATATAGTAGCCGCCGGTTTCGTCGAGGACCCGCTTGCCTCCGGATTTCAGAGTGGCCCCTTCCCTTCCGCCAACATCGATGTAGTCGAGCACGCGGTCCATCTGGACCTTGCTGACCATGGCACCGAGCTTGGTGTCGGCGTCGAGCGGGTCGCCAGGCGTCAGTGTCTTGCCGACTTCTATGACCTTCTCCAGGAAACCATCCTTGATCTTGGCATCGACCAGCAGCCGCGAGCCGGCATTGCAGACCTCGCCCTGGTTGAAGAAGATGCCGAAGGCCGCAGCCGTCGCTGCCTCTTCGAGGTTACCGCAATCAGCCATTACGATATGCGGCGTCTTACCACCGCATTCGAGTGCGACGCGCTTGAGGTTCGACTGGCCAGAATAGGTCATGAAGAGCTTGCCGACTTCGGTTGAACCCGTGAACGTCACCGCATCGACATCCATGTGCAGACCAAGCGCCTTGCCTGCCGTCTCACCGAGACCTGTGACGACATTGAAGACGCCTTCTGGAAGCCCTGCCTCCATCGCAAGCTCGGCCAAGCGAATTGCAGAAAGGGGGGACTGTTCTGCTGGCTTGAGGATGACGGAATTGCCCGCCGCCAGCGCAGGCCCAAGCTTCCAACATGCCATCAGCAGGGGGAAGTTCCACGGCACGACCGCTGCCACCACACCGACGGGCTCGCGGGTAATCATCCCAAGTGCGCCGCTGCCAGTCGGTGCGATCTCGTCATAAATCTTGTCGATTGCTTCAGCGTACCAGGCGATTGTGTTGGCTGAGGCTGGAACATCGACGGAACGCGCGTCAGAGATCGGCTTGCCCATATTAAGCGTTTCGAGAAGCGCGAGTTCATCGCCATGTTTGAGCATCAACTCCGCGAAGCGCTGAAGAACCGTTTTGCGTTCGGCAGGGGACCGGCGCGACCAAACCCCTGCTTCGAAAGCTCGCCGCGCCGAGCGTACGGCCAAATCAACATCGGCCATGTCGCAGGACGCGACCTTGGCAAGTGTCGTTCCATTTGCGGGATTGATGGCGTCAAATACTTGCCCTGAGATCGCCTCGACGAACTTCCCATCGATGAATGCATTGCTGCGCAATTTGAGCTTGGAAGCGGCTTCCCGCCAGTTTGGCATTCCCATCGAATTCACCTTTTCTCGATAATCAAGACACACAGCCGATTTTCGAGACAATGACCTTTGCAACCTTTTTTGTCAACCGCAAAGGGGAGCGATCGACAAAGAAAGCCAAGAAAAGATGGGGTCACGCTCTTAGTTACGAAAGAGGAAGTGGCGCTCTTTCCGGCGATCCCGAAGCAAGCGACGTAATTACGCCTATCGCGTTTGATGCGAATATCGCGCGTAGGCGGCTGATTCGACTAATCTGGGTGTGTGAAAACTATACCGCTACCTTGAGGTCACGACTTATTTTCTCTTCCAATATTCTGGACAGGCGAGCAGCCAGATTTTTAACGTGCGCGACCTTCAGTTCACGGTCGTTATCAAAAAGCGCGTGGTTCGTTCCGGTCACACACAGGCTATATAATGTTCGCTGCCCCTTTATCTGTATTGGCGCGGCGATGGCTCCAAAACCGTCCACATCTTCTCCGACGCAATAGGCCACGCCGGTCTTGCGGACGAACTGCAACTCTTCAAGAAGCTTGGTGAATTCCGTCTTGGTCGCCGAAGTGAACTGTACCAGAGGTCTGTCGAGAACCGTGGCGATAAAGGCCGCATCCTGGAAAGCCAGAATAGCCTTCGCAGATGCACCTGCATGGGAGGGGATCTCGTGGCCGGGCACGATGTAGGCCCTGAGTTGATTGTCAGGCGCAACCATGTCGATGCTACGGACACTGGTTCCAACAAGCCTCGCGATGAAACAGGCCTGGCCGGTCCGCTCTGCCAATTCATTTAGAATGGGACGAGCAATGGCGATAAGCCAAGCGTCGCTCGCTCCTGAAAACAGCAACCTTTCAAGGCGCTGTCCAAGCTTGAAAGTTGCTGCACGCGGCGCGGTGTGTTCGATGAGCTCCACGTCGGCTAGGCTTCGCATCAGCCTGTAGGCCGAGGCCTTCGGCAAGTCGAGCATTTCGCCCACCGTCGAGGGTGAAATACCACCGGGAAAGCCTGCAATGATTTCAAGCATGCGGACATAGCGCTCAAGCGGCTTTTCGGTGGTCACTTTTGTCTTTGGTGCCTTTGCCATGTCCCGGACTCTCTAGCCCCTTGCGATCCTGCCGTCGTGCCAGTCGAAATAGCGCATCGCCAAAGGCACGAACCATGGTGAGCCGTTATAAAGCGGCATTGTCGGAAATCTTTCAACGTCGAATACCGACGTCTGATCTCCCTTTTGCAATATGCGAGCCGCAAGTTTCTCGCCGAAGTGAGTTCCCAATGGCAGGCCGGCAAAATTATAGCCGAGGGCAAAGTGGACGCCCTCCTTCACTCCGATGTGAGGCATGAAATCGAAAGTTCCCGCGCATTGACCTGTCCAGGCCCGGCTTAATCGCACGCCGTCAAGGTCAGGGAGGATCTGGACCAGCCGATCGCGCAACTGCTCAGCCAGGGGAGTTGCTTGCGGACTGTTCGTTCCCGTCATGCCCCCGAACAGGATGCGGCTTGAATCCGGGGCCGGGCGGAGGAAGTCGATATTCATCTTGGTATCGAGATAGGTGCGGCGGCGGGGCATCACTCGATCGATCATAGTCGCCGGAAGAATCTCGGTCGCGACGATAAATCCCCTGAAAGGAATGACGCGTCGCATCAGCCAATCAAATGCGCGGCTGGTATAGCCGTTCGTGGCTACGATGACATGGCTGGCGACGAGATCTCCTCGCGAGGTCTTGACGACTTTGCCTACACGATTTGAGTCGATGCTCAAAACCTTGGTAGACGGTGCAAACCTGACGCCCTCATCCAGCACCTTGCGCGCCAGTCCAGCGTGATAAAGACCGGGATGAAGAGAGCCAAGGTCGGGGATGACGGCGCCGCCGTGATAGCGGTCGGACGCGAGTTCTGTGTGAACCTGATGCTTCTCGACTACTGAGTACTCAAATCCGACCTCTCGCCGGGTGTCGTCCAGTTCAGCGATCAGAGCGTCAAAATGCGCTTTTGAATTTGCGGCTATAAAGCGGCCGCAGACCTTGAAATGGCAGTCGATTTTTTCTCGCTCGATGAAGGAGCCCAAGCCGGCAAGCGCCTCGTCGAGTTCCCTGTAGACTCTTACTGCATGTTCTGTGCCGTGTTTTGCAGCTAGCCAGGAAACCGAGCGCTTCAACGTCCGACCGACAAACCCGGCGTTGCGGCGCGCTGCGCCCTCCCCGATCTCCTGGGAATCCAGGACGATGACGTCAGCCCCTCCGCGCGCAAGATGTAGCGCGGCGACCAAGCCGGTGATGCCACCACCCACGATCGCAACGTCGACCTTGCCACTTACGGTCTGAGGCCCCGCAGCTGCCGAGAGGGGAGCGGCAGACCACCAGTAAGGCTCCTCGCGAAAGTCTGGGGCGAACACGTCGCTGTCGACAGTGATCTTCTTGGGTGGGACCTCCGAGACCATATGCAACATGCCGTCACCTGTTCCTGCTGAGTTTGAAAGTAGCAGCCATCAGGCACGTCGTGAGGAGAATCATAACCGCTGCCGCTGCGATGATTGTCGGATCAAGCTGCTCGCGCAGACCGGTGAACATCTGCTTCGGAAGCGTTCTCTGTTGGGGCCCGGCTATGAACAAGACCATTACCACCTCATCAAATGAGGACGCGAAGGCGAAAACGGCGCCTGCCGCAACGCCTGGGGCAATTATTGGCAGCATGATGGTTCGGAATGCCGTCAAGCGGCCCGCGCCGAGGTTGGCGGCGGCGCGCATCAGATTGAAGTCAAATCTGGTCAATGTCGCCGTCACGGTGATGACGACAAATGGCGAGGCCAAAATGGTGTGCGCGATGATGACCCCTGCATACGAGTAGTTGAGAGCCAGTGGTGTGAAGAAAACGAAAAGCCCGAGGCCGAGTACCACGACAGGCACAATCATCGGGGAAATCAAAAGCGCCATCACCACGCCTCGCAACGGAAAACGCGGGTTGACCAACCCGATCGACGCGAGTGTACCGAGCGGCGTCGCACACACCGTGGTCGCTGTGGCAATCACGAGACTGTTTAACATCGCCCCCGTCCAGGTGGGGTTGGAAAGCAATTGGGTGAACCAGCGCAGCGACAACGAACGGAAGGGATAGGTGAACCAAGGGTCCGCATTGAACGAGATGGGAAGCGCAACCGCCAGTGGGAGCATCAACAGCAGAAGGGCTGTTCCCACGAATATGTATAGCGGGACCCTGATGGTCGCCGGCAAGTCGTTGTATGTGCGACGCTGCCTCATGCCCGGCCCGACGAGTTAAGCGCCACGAGCCTGGCAAGAGGGAGCGCAACCAGACTGGCACCGATCACAAGAACGACACTGAGCGCCGCTGCCAAACCCCAGTTGAGTTCTTGATTTGTAAAGCGGGCGATGAAGAAGCTCACCATCTGATCGGATGGCCCGCCAACAAGCGCCGGGGTAAGATAAAAGCCCAAGCAAAGGACGAATGTCAAAAGACCGCCAGCAGCGATACCGGGGAGTGCCTGGGGCAGAAAGATCGTCCTGTGCGCGAACAGCGGGGCTGCGCCTAGACTGCGCGCAGCCCTGACCTGGTTGGCAGGGATTGCGCGCATGACGCTGATCATTGGCAGCACGGTGAACGGCAGTTGGATCTGGATCATCGCCAACAGTGTTGCGGTTCGAGTGTAGAGCAATGACAGCGGTGTCGACCGTAGACCGGACGCTTCCAGCGCTTCGTTCAAGACGCCATTGGTTTGCAAAACGACAATCCAAGACATCGTACGGACCAGCAACGACGTCCAGAATGGCAGCAGGATAAAGAACAGCAGGATTGCGGCGGTGCGCCCCGTCGCGCCGGCGATCACGTAGGCGACAGGATAGCCCACAAGGATCGTCAGAGCGGTGACGAGGATGCTGATCGCGATGGTTCTGATATAGATGGCTCTGAAATCATATCCGGGCTCCGCCGACGGCCGCCCGTCAGCATTGAACTTCACGGTGAAACCTGTCGCCCATCTAAGGTAGAAGGTGCTGTACCTGCCATCATAGCGCTGGATGATTTTCCAGATCATGGTTTGGCCCAGAGCCGGATCAGCCTCTATCAATGTGGCTTTCCAGGCTTCAGCCTCAGACCGGTTAAAATCATTGGCAAGCGAGTTTTGCGCATTGAGGATGATTGTCGATCCCCTGGTAAGCTCGAATTCCACACGACGACCAATCTGGCGCAGTGAGCCATTGTTGCTCGCGGCCTCGAGCTCTTGACCGAGTGACTTGTAGATTTCCGCCTCGGGCAGGCCGGTTCCGCTCCAGTGCTCGAGGGCATTGGTCGTGCGCGGCAGGATCGAGGATATCTGCTTGTCGGATATTGCCGTATGGACGATGAAGCTCATCGGCAAGACCAGGAACACAAAAAGGAAGATGAGGAGCGGCATCGCCGGCAGGGCGGCCATGAAGGTACTGCGGGCCTTGCCGCCGCGAAAGCGAGAGTGGCCAAATTGGCGTGATGCGGCTTGCGTTGATGCCGTCTTTGAGAACTGGCTCTCGAAGACCGTTATGCCGGTATCACCGCTGATCATGGCCACCCCCGCGTTCTCAATCGATGCTACTGGGCGACCCAGGTAGAGAACCGAGCATTGAGGGCGTCGCTGTTCTTGCCCCAGAAGGCGCCATCCTGTGCGAGAGCCCCTTCACTGTTTTCAGGTGCCGATGGAAGGTTAGGCAGGACTTCCTTAGAAACAAGCGCGCTTGCTGCAGCTGCCGTGGGGCCATAGGAAATGTATTTGCTCAAAGTGGCGTTGACCTCGGGTTTGACCGTGAACGCGACGAATTCCTTGGCGGCTTGAAGGTTCTTGGATCCGGTGGGAATGACCCACATGTCAAAACCGCGTATCTGGTTCGTCCACGCGATTCCAAGATTGGCGTTTTCCTTGCTGTTGGCATCTGCGATGCGGCCATTCCAGGCGAGCGACATCTTGACCTCCCCCGATTTCAACAGCTGGGCCGGTTGCGCGCCAGCATCCCACCAAACGACGTCGCTCTTGATCGTGTCGAGCTTTTTGAATGCGCGATCGACACCTTCCGCTGTCGACAAGGTCTTGTAGACGTCGGCTGGCGCTACTCCGTCAGCGAGCAGGGCCAGTTCGAGATTGTCCACGGGACTCTTGCGCAAGGCTCGCTTTCCCGGGAATTTTGCCGTGTCGAAAATATCGGTCAGTTTCGTAGGCGCCTGAGCAAATGCGTCCTTCTGGAAAGCCAGAACTGTCGCGTAAACACTCGTTCCGACTGCACAGTTGGTGACTGCGCCATCCACCAGGCCGGCGGATTTGATTGTTGGGTCCCTGCCTATCTTTTCGAGGAGCCCCTGGTCGCAGGCTGCGGCACCGGTTTGTGGATCGACGTCGACAACGTCCCAGGCGACATTGCCGCTATCGACCATGGCCTTGAGCTTCGCCAGTTCGCCGCTCCACGTGTCCTGGCTGATCGTAATACCCTTCTCTTTCGCGAAGGGGTCGAAGAAGGCCTTCGTTTGCGCATCCTGCAGAGCGCCGCCCCAAGAGACCACCGTCAGTCCGTCGGCGAAGGCAGGATAGCTCATGGCGGCAATGGCGATCCCTAGTAGACAGGACTTCATCGAAAATCGCATTTCTGACATCTGACATTCCTCTCTGGTGTTTTAGTTGGTTTGTCTGCCGTCGAGCGCCAATGCATCGGCCGGATTCCAGTGCAGATGGACAGGACTGTGCCTGGCCGTCCGGATGTTGACCGACGATGATGGGCACTTCGCAATTAGCCGTTCCCCGCCCGGCAGTTCGACGTGGATTCGGAGCTGATCGCCGCAGTAAATGACTTCGTCCACGCGCCCGCTCAGCGCCCCTGGGTTTGCTTCGTCGAGGAGGATGACATTTTCCGGCCGAATACTGATGGAGGTCGCAGACCCAACGAATGCGTGCCGGCTCGCGCGCGCTGTGATCTCCTGGCCTCCCGCCAAATTCGCGACGACAATGTCGCCTTCGATCCTGACGATCGTTGCGTCCAGACAATTGTTGTCACCGACGAAATCGGCGACAAACCTGTTCTCTGGGCGAGCATAAATGTCTTCCGCGGAGCCAATTTGCTGGATTGTGCCCTCGTTGAAGATCGCGATGCGATCGGACATTGTGAGGGCTTCCTGTTGATCATGGGTGACGTAGACGACGGTCAGGCCAAAGCGGTCGGCAATCTGGCGGATCTCGAGCTGCAGGTCTTCGCGAAGGTTCTTGTCCAACGCGCCGAGCGGCTCATCCATAAGAACGACGCTGGGTTCGAAAATAAGGGCGCGGGCGAGCGCCACGCGTTGTTGCTGGCCACCAGAAAGTGCCGTCGGTTTGCGTTCAGCGAAGCTCGACAGCCTTACCGTCGCAAGGGACTCAGCGACCCGCTTCGATATCTGATCCTTTGGCACTCCGCGGACCCGCAGCGAGTAGCCGACATTGTCCGCGACCGACATATGAGGAAAAAGGGCATAGTTCTGAAACACCATGCCGATGTTCCGTTTTTCCGGCGGTCTGTTCTGGATGGGCTTTCCGTCAAGCGTGATTTCGCCGCTGGTGGGATATTCGAAACCGGCCAGCATCATCAACGTCGTGGTCTTGCCTGAACCCGACGGCCCTAAGAGCGTCAGGAATTCCCCCTTGCTGATCTCAAGATTCAGATCCCTGACCACATAGGTCCGGCCGTCATAGGTCTTCGAGACTGCGGAAAATCCGACGTGCATTGGGACCTTTGGGACAGCTGCCTGGCTGAAGCTCTTATATCGATTATCGAGACACAGTCTTGAATATTGAGATATGAAAGCATTAACTCGGCGCTGCCGTCAATCCTCGCGGTCCATTTTTTAGGAGAGAGCGCTTGCGGCTCTTCTGCGTAGAGCACCGATCGCGCTCGCAAGGGTTGGCTGGCGCTGATCGAAATTCCGACGGAATTCATTCCCGATGCCTTTGAGGATGTCCAGCGCGGGCCGGAGCCCATCTACCGGGAGGCAGCACGGTCACCCAGGGCAAGTAACAACGCAAGGGCGAGGCGACACTTTGTCCGGGGCTGGGCAATACGGGCGTCCTGCAAAGCAGGATCCCGTCTCTCATTCTGCCCTCCCCGAGCTGACTAAGCTCGGGCACGAAACTCCGCGATCATGGCTATTGCGTTTGCGATGGGGAGACTTCAAAATCGGAGATAGCTTGAGCGATCGAGCAAGAGGGTAGCTGCAGCCCATTCACAAAAGATTATAAATTAGACAGCTCATTTGGGATCAACGTCTATTTCGATCCGAAAGGCGAAACTCGCCTTCACACGTCAACGATCTTGATGTCGATCGGATCGAGTTTCGCGCCGTCCAGCGTGACGGGCGCATCGAACTCTCTCCTTCCCGAGACCGGTAATTATTCTGGGGTTATGCGGCGGCCCGCAGGAGGGGTGGTTTGGGCTTGAACAAAGGGGGCACGTTCGACTCTGGCTGTCGGAACGGTGCCCGCAAGCGATCGCGAAGCTCACCGTTCAGTTCGACGGTGCGGACTTGCATCAGCATATGGGCGCCGCGTAGCGACCAACGCATTTGTTGCTTCTTGACCATCCGCTTGCCGACAAGCGAATTCACGCGCTGACTCGGCGAGCGTGGTTGCGACACGAAGCCCCGCCCGATAGCGTTTTCCATAGTTGACGATCGCACCGCGGTTCCAACTGATATAGGTCAGGAGCTGCGAGCCAAGGCTATGAAGACGCGCGATCGAGAATTCGTCTTGTACCCGCGACTGCTTAAGTCTCGTCAGAAGCCGATCCAGGCCGCGGATCGCACGATCAACACGCCCGTGCCACGGGCGCCATTTCACGCCCTTGATCTCCCTGTCGATGGATGAAAAGGCTTCGGGGAGATCGGATCGGGATCGTACGATGTGGTCGGCGATCTGCTGCATCGGCTGGATCTTCATGGCGATGTGGAACCAGTCGATTATGTGAACTGTCGGCTTCGGCATCGCCCGAGGCAGCCGCCTCAGGATCTCGGCGCATCCGAGATCACGGTGACGTCGCCGAAGCCGCAATAGCCTTCGCTCTCCAGTGCATGAACGGCCCGGTTCCGAATTGTAGTCTGGTCGGTGCTAACTGTGACGAAATAGCGGCCACCGGCATCGCCCCGACCGCCGCGGCCACATCGGGCCACGAGGAGCTCGAAATTTCGTGCCGAATTGGGGTCGGCGCTGCGAACATGAGCCGTATCGATGCTAATGACGAATTCATTGCGCCTATCGCCGGGAAGCTGGATTTCGAGCTGGCGGCGATCCTCTGCTTGAGACATCGCTCGCCGTTCTTCTTGCGCGATCCGGTCGTCGAGCCGCTCCCCGACTCGGATCGTACGCTTGCGTACCGTCGCGTGTGTCTCGGTCGGTTCAATCGGCAAAAACTCGGCAAGCACCTTCGCCGCCTGCCGGTATGCATCATGCTTCCCAGCCGCGCCGTCAATTCCATCAGCTCGGGCGTGGCCCGCTCCGGGCAAATCTCCTTCAGCGGCGCGAAGGCAACGACCATGCCCGGATGGCAATCCCTGCACAGCATCCAGCGGGGATTGCGAACCTTCAATGTCCCGAAGACAGTTCGGATCCGGCGTGCGGTATAGTCCTTGATCGGTCGAAAGGCGTGGCAATCCGGGCATACGCGGCGAAACAGGGAGTAGGTCTCGGCCTCATGGGTGACGACCGCGCCCTGCAGCGCCGCCATGATCGTCTTGCCATCGTCGACCGACAGGCCGATGTCACCATCAAACAGGCGCTCCCAGCTCTTGTCGATCCGGACGTCACGACGACATACGTCGCCGAACTCGTTCTTCCCCCGATCGTGATCGTCCACTCCACCGCCATTGTCGCGCCTCCGAACAAAACGACGGTGGTGGACTGCATGGCCTTAACAATTCGTTCCCCAACCCCAGAGAAGTTACCGGTCTCAGATCAAGCCGGCGCATGATGACGAGCGCCGATGCTCGATGCCCACAGGCTGAGCGACGGTTCAAGCCGCTGCTTCGCCAACGACAATCATCGAGATTATTCTTTAACGCCCGACATTGCGACCGAGTCGGTGAAGGAGCGTTGGAAGCCCAGCAGGATAACCGCAGGGATGAGGCTCAGAATGGTCGATGCGGCGAAGATCTGGCCGTAGTCGCTGCTGTACTCCCCCACCATAAGACCGAGGGTGATCGGAGCAAGGAACATGTCCTCACGCGTAGTGACGAGAAGCGGCCAGAGATAGGCCTGCCATTGACCATTGAAGATGATGAGCCCAGCGCCGATGAGAGCCGGACGTGAAAGCGGCAGGAAAATCTCGAGGAAAATCCTTAGCCAGCCGGCCCCATCGACTTGCGCCGCTTCAATCAGCGAACGCGGTATGGCGAGGAAGAACTGCCGCAGTAGGAAGATGACTATGCCGTTACCCACGAAGGGCATGATCAGTGCGATGTAGGTGTTCTGCAGTCCGGCGCGTGCGAAGATGGCCGACAACGGAACCGCTACGACCTCCTCGGGGACCAAAAAGGTGAAGACGATGATGGCGAAGACGACCTCGCGGCCGCGCCACTGCATGGCGCTCAACGCGAAGGCTGCGGCTGCGCAAACCAGGAGTCCCACGACCACCGTACATGCGGCCACGACTATCGAGTTGATCAGTCCGGTCCGAAATGCTCCGCCGAGCGCGCTGCCAAAATTTGCCAGCGTCGGCCGTGGCGGAACGAAGGAGCCAATGGAAAGCGGATCGAGCGAGGTGAATATTTCACTACCAGGTCGGAGGCTTCCGGCAACCAGCCAGACGATCGGCAGCAGAAAGCCAGCGGCGACGGCGATGCCGAACAGGAGCCGGACCATGCGCCCCGCCCCGCCCCTGCTCTTTTCGCTGGTGCTCACAGTTGTGTCTCCCGCGATAGCAACCTGAACTGGACGAGGATGACGATCATCATGATGACCATCAAGGTCAACCCTTCCGCAGCAGCCAACGGCACGTCGTTGAAAAAGTAAGCCTGCTGATACACGTCATACATGATGAGCTGCGTGCTGCCGCTGGGCCCCCCCCGGGTAAGTAAAGCGATCGGAGCGAACAGCAGAAATGCAGCCACCGTGTCAGCGACGATTACGAAGGCCAGCGGCCGACGCATCAGCGGGATAGTGATGTGCCACAGCGACGAAAGCTTACCAGCTCCATCGATCGATGCGGCCTCATAGAGATCGCGAGGAATGTCCTTTAGGCCACCGATGAGGAACACCATCCAGAATCCGCATCCGATCCACGAACTCATCACAGTGATCGATATCAATGCCTGGTCTGGCGATGTGAGGAACGGTTGAGCGCTCACGCCTACAGACCTCAACAGCGCATTCGCCAGTCCCTGCGGGCGGTACGCAGCGCCCCACAGGATGGCTGCGACGCTTGATGGGATGAATACCGGCAGGAACACCATGACTCGCAGCAGCGAGACGAGCCGGGAGTTTTCGGCAAACAGCAGAGCGAGGCCGAAAGCGACCGCCGTCTGCAGCGGCACGGTGACCGCGACAAAGGTTAGGGTCGCATGCAGGGTCTTGGCAAACGTAGGCGACGCGAAAAGAAACGCGAAATTATCGAGCCCGGCGAATTCACCGTCCGGGCCGGAGAGGCTCTGCTGAACGAGCCAGCCTGCTGGCAACAACCGAAACCCGATGAGGGCAACCAGGGCCGGGGTCAGGAAGAGAAGCGGCGCTATGGCCGCTCTCCATTTTGAAAATCGACTAGTTGTGACTGCAACCTCCTCAACATGTCCCTCACAAACCACTTCCATCGTCATCGCTAAGCCTTGATGCGCTTGAAACTGCGCTCAAGTTCTCGTTGGAGCTGCGGAAATGTCTGGGCAGCGTCACTCCCGTTGCGGATATCGCCCCACGCACGCGTGACCAGCTCCTCCAATTGGAGATATCCGAGGGTCCGCGGTCGCCGGATCGCTGTGTTGGCGAGCTCGTAGCGGATCAAAGTATCAACACCCTTTAGCTTGGGATTTTGCTGGGGGATGCGGCTCAGCACCTGGGCCGCAGCGTCGATGTTTGCGGATAGATGGCCTGTGCTGTCGGCGGCAACTGTCGCCCCATCCTTATCTAAGCCCACGTGGTTCAAGAATTCCATGGCCAGGTCGGCTTTCGTTGTGTCCGCCGCGACTCCGAGGTGCCATGATTCTGAAGGCGTCACTGCTTTGCCACCGGCGAAATACGGATGAGGCGCCGCTGCGTAGTCAAGACCATCGGCCTTGTCGAAGTCGGCAAACAACCAGGGACCGCCAACAAGAAATGCAAGCCGGCCGGATTTGAAGAGGTCGACTATCTCTTGTTCGGTCGGACCGCGCGGAGCGACGCCATCGGCGAAGATGCTCCCATACCATTTTCCTGCCTTCAGCCACGCGTCGTTGGCCACATCCACGGTCAGCAGGTCATCACCCTTGACGCCTGGCCCGCCGCCAAGCGATTCCGGAAGGACCTGCAGCTGATAGTAACGATCGACTTGCTCGAATGCGAAGCCCGCCTCGGCTCCGGCCGCCTGCACCTTCTTGGCAAGCTCGATGACTTTGTCCCAGGTCATGCGCGCGTCGGGCGAGACACCAGGCGTTTCCACACCGGCCTTGGCCAGAAGCTTTTTATTGAAGAACAGGAGCTGCGTTGACTCCCACATCGGCATTGATAGCATCTTCCGCTTATAATTGGCTCCCTGGATATCGCTAGGCAACAGTTTGCCTTTGCTCTTTTCTCCGAAGGCACTCGTTAAGTCCGCCAAAATGCCGAGCTTGGAGAACGTCGGGACATAAGTCGGGTCCACGAGGAAGACATCTATTCCGGAATTCCCGGTCCGGAAGCGCTGAACTATCGTGTTCTGAAAGTCGGAAAAGGGCACACCTTCGAAAGAAACCTTTTTGCCAGACACCTTTTCGAAATCATCGAAGAACACCTTAAAATTGGCGCCGTCTCCGTAGCCGAAGAATCGGAGTGTTTGATTCTGCGCCATGGCCGGCAACGACCCAAGGAGTGGCAGCGACGACACCCCTAGCATGCCCGTCAAAAAGCCGCGCCGACCCAACCGATAGCTCATTATATTCATCTTTTTCCTCCCCTTTGTTCAGCGGAACCATAATGGGACCGCTCTTAGCTTCAAGGCGGACACTAGGTCATTTCTTGCAAGAATGCAATAACCTAATATTGCCAACCACCCGAGCTATGTGATAGCAATGACTCGCCTTGAGGAGGCCGCATGATTCAGCTTGGTAGAACTCCACTTCATATTCAGCTCGCCGATATCATTCGGTCTCAGATCGAGAGCGGCGTCTTCAATGCTGGCGATCAACTCCCCACTGAGATGGAGTTGATGAAGCAGCACGAGCTCAGCAGCAGCACTGTGCGACAGGCGGTGCTCACCCTGGTCGGTGAAGGCTTGCTGTATCGACGCGCTGGCAAGGGGACGTTCGTTGCGAAGCGTCACATCGGTCGGGACCTGCTTACTTTTTCAGGATTTTCTGAGGAGGCGGTAGCGCGTGGATTCCGACCCGGTACCAGGCATGTCTCGGTCGACTGGCGTTCTGCTGACGCCGTGGTTGCAGCCGCACTTAACGTGCCGACCGATGAAAGCGTGCTGACCATCGAGCGCGTGCGAACGATCGACGACGAAGTCGTGGCGGTTGAGACGGTCTCGCTTACCGCGGCAATCGGGCGTCAGATGGAAAAGCTCGACCTTGCCGACACCTCTCTCACCGACGTTCTTGAGCGGCAGCTTGGTCTGGCTCTTGCGCGAGCCAGGCAGGAGATAAGGGCCGGCACCGCGCGTGCCCGACTGGCAAAAGCACTCGACGTCTCGAGCGGCACTGCAGTGCTGCAAATCGACCGTACCGCCTTCGACACGGCCGATCGAGTTATTTACTTTTCGTCCTCGTCGTATCGGGCCGACCGCTACATTTACACCGGCTGGATCGAGCGAAAGAGCGTCTCGATCGCTCAACCTCGCCAGTTGGTCGGGCGGAGCAGATGATGCCTCCCTGTGAAGTCTATGTAGTCGGCTCGTACGGGGTCGCGTTTTGGATTGTGGGCGAGGTGCCGGCGCCGGGTGAAACCGTACTGGGGTCGGGGTTCGCCTTCGGAAATGGCGGCAAGGGCTCTAATCAGGCTATCGGAGCTGCGCGACTCGGCGCCAGATGCAAACTGCTGGCGGGCGTTGGTGTCGACAAATTCGGTGACGAGGCACTGCAGCTCTGGCGTGTCGAAGGCGTCGACTGCTCGGCGGTGAGGCAAATGGCCGAGACACCCACGATGGCCGGAATCATCATTCTCGATGCCGCAGGCGAGAACCGAATCATCACCGATCCTGGCGCCAACGCGCGGCTCACGGCGACCGATGTCGAAACCTTCGCAGCCACTTGGAAGAGCCCGGGCATCCTACTCACACAGCTCGAGATCCCAGTGGAGACGGCGGCCCGCGCGCTTGCCATAGGCAAGGCGCGGGGACTGACGACCATTCTCAATCCCGCGCCTGGCCGCGCCCTGCCAAAGCAGATCCTTGCCGACATTGACATCCTAACCCCGAACCAGTCCGAAGCGCGCATCCTGCTGGGGCTTGAGGCGGACGATCGGCAGGCCGACGCCGATTTAGCGGCAAGACTGCGTGGCCTCGGCGTGGGACACGTCGTCATGACACTGGGAAAGGATGGCGCCCTGATTGCCGGGCCTGACGGAATGACCAAAATCGCGAGCTACCCAGTCGACGTCGTCGACACCACCGGGGCCGGAGATGCATTCAACGGGGCACTTGCGGCTGGGCTGGCCAGTGGATTGACCCTCGCTGAAGCCGTTCGCCGGGGCACCGCAGCGGGCGCCCTCGGAGTCACGAAAAAGCTCGTGGTTCCGGCATTGCCCGATGAGAGACAGATCGCTGAGTTGATGAAAACCCGGACCGCTCGCCAATGAAAATAAAGGTTGCTTTCCTTCCCGCCAGCCCGCTGGCTATCGCTGGCGACGTGTGTGTTGTCGTCGATGTGATCCGCGCCACGACGGCTATTGTCGCACTTTTCGACTCTGGTAGCGATCGTGTGTTTGTCGGAGGGTTTCACCCGGACGTGGCCAAAGCGCGCGCCGCCGTGGGCGAGAATGGCGTTATTTGCGCGGAGCTGGATGATGGATCAACGCCCCTCGGATTCGATCATGAGCCCTCGCCATCCCTCCTGTCCCGACTCGATCTGTCGGGTCGCTTTTCAATGCTGGCAACGGCCAATGGCACGCCAGCCATTCTCGCGGCTGTTCGCGAAAGCGCAGCCTTAATACTGGTTGGTTCATTGCGAAACCTGGATGCGGTTGCCCGGCGCGCGCTCGCGGAGGCGTCATCGCGCAATGCAGACATCACGATCATCTGCGCGGGCCGACTACGCAACTCACGTGTTGCAATAGAAGATAGCTATTGCGCCGGAATGATCGTTTCACAGTTTTGTGAGCTTGCGAAGGATGACGCTGTTGAACTCGACGACTCTGCGTCGCTCGCTCGCGGCTTCACAACCTCACAAAATAGTGCAGTGAAGGTGTTGCTGAGCTCGATGACCGGTCGCCGCTTCATCGGCAACTGTAGGCAGAACGACGTGGAGTTCTGCGCGCGCATCAACGAATCGACAATTGTTCCGGTCGTGACCGCGCAAGGCGAAGACTGCGATCATCCGGTTTATCTCCTCGATGCCTAGTAGCGCAGACGCCATCAGATTGATCAGTGGCCGACCTCGCGTCCTGGCCACAGCAGATCTCAGCCCGGAAGGCATTGCCTCGCTCCGCGAAATGAGCGAACTCAGATTGCTCGGCTGGGCTGCCGGCGAATGGTTCTGTGATCGCAAGCAGCTAGTGGACGCAATTGCGGATGCCGAGGTTCTGATAGCGGGATATGAGTGCTTTGACGAAGCGCTGCTAGCGGCCGCACCTCAGCTTCGCGCCATCCTATCGGTGCGCTCGGCCCCGGAGGCGAACGTCGATGTAGCAGCCGCCACGGCGCGGGGGATCGCCGTCCTGCACACTGTCGGGCGAACGGACCATGGGGTTGCAGAGTTCACGGTTGCTCTCGCGCTCGGACTTACTAGGCACCTAATCCCTGCCGCTGCATGGATCAGGTCCCGCTCCCCCGACTTCGACGCCGGCGAGAACTTTTATCGTGGCACGATATGGGGTCGCGGCCTGGGTTCTCCGCAACTCGCATTCACGGGCATCGAGCTGCATGGTCGCACACTCGGTATTGTCGGCTTTGGTTCAATCGGTCGTGTCGTCGCCGAAAAGTTCTCCGGGTTTGGCATGCGTGTTCTGGCCCATGATCCTTATGTCGATACTGCCGAGTTGAAAACCCTAGGGGTCGAACCGGCCTCACTCGACCAACTTTTGGCAGGCTCGGCGATCGTGACGCTGCACGCGCGGCTCAGCAAGCAAACGCGCGGCATGATCGGCGCAAATGAGCTCGCTAAAATGGGGCGCGGTGCATATCTCATCAACACCGGTCGGGCAGGCCTTATCGACACTGGCGCGTTGCTACGCGCCTTGGATTGTGAACAGATCGCTGGTGCCGCCCTAGACGTCTTTGACACGGAGCCTCCTTCGGCGAGGGATCCGCTTGTTAGTCATCCGCGCGTCCTTGCGACACCTCACATCGCGGCGTGGACCGAGGAAATGCGCGTACGTCACACCGGCAGCATTGTGCAAAATCTGCAGCGGCTCTTGGCTGGCGAACCCGGCAATTTGTCGAATCCCGAAGTTCTCACAATGGCGGGGAGGACCGTGCCTTGAAAATCATCGATGTCGCCTCGCGTCTCTATCACATCCCGCCGACGATCTCCTGGGAGGACGCCACACACCGCGTCGCGAACCTCGAATTCATCATCACCCGCGTAACCACAGACGCTGGAATCGTTGGCGAGGGCTTTGCCTACACGACTGGGATCGGCGGAAGCGGCATCCTCGCCCTGATCGATGATTATTGCCGAATGATGCTTGTCGGACAAGATCCGCGGCAGATCGAACGGCTTTGGTCGTTCCTCTATGGCCAATTGCATCGCAGCGGCACGGGGGGCATCAACACCCTCGCATTGGGCGCGATCGACATCGCTCTATGGGATATTGCGGCCAAGTGGTACGACGTTCCATTATTCCGTCTGCTCGGCGCGCGGCGCGACAGCATCCCCACCTATGGCAGTGGCATAGACCTCTTCCTCGACAGCGACGCTCTACTAAACCAGGTGGATGGATTCCTGGCAGCGGGCCACAAGGCGGTGAAGATCAAGATCGGTCGGGACAACGCCGAAGAAGATGTCGATCGTATTGTAGCCGTGAAGAAACTGATCGGTCCCAGGCGAAGACTGTTCGTCGATGCCAATCAGCGCTGGAATGTCGCCGACTGCATGATCCGGCTGCAGAAACTCGCGGCGTTCGATCTTGGCTGGATCGAAGAGCCGCTCCATGCCGAGGATATTCGGGGGCACGCTGACCTGCGCGGCTTCGTAGCGCTGCCCATTGCGGTCGGCGAGAGCCTATATACGCGGCATCAGTTTGCCGAGTATCTCCAGGCCAACGCCGTCGACGTCGTCCAAGCGGACGTGTGCCGCGTCGGGGGTATCAGCGAGTGGCTGAAGATCGCCAATCTGTCAGGGTCCTTCCACCGCACCATGGCACCCCACTACATGTCCGAACTGTCCGTCGCAGTGATGTGTGCGATCGACAACGCGGACATCCTCGAATGCGTGCACGGCGGAAGCTTCTCCGAGATGGGCGTGCTTCAGACGGCGCTTCGCCTCGAGAACGGCGTGGCCTTCCCATTCGAGGCACCCGGACATGGGGTGGTGTTCGAGCACGAAAAGCTCGAACAATTCGCCGTCGACCCTGCCGAACTGCGAAAGCACAATCTGCAGAGTGCGAAGTGAATGCGGCTTCATCACGCGTACACGGCGTTCGATTGCCACAACCTGCTGGGCGAAGGATGCAACTGGAGCGCATTGGACCATAGTCTTTGGTGGACAGACATTGAGGCGAAGTGCGTATTCCGCTGGGACGACGACGGGAAAGTTGCGGCTGTGCGGCATCTTCCCGATCGTGCGGCGTTCGTCTTTCCACGCGCGCGTGGTGGCTTCGTGCTGGGGTTTCCTAAGTCTGTAGTCATCACAGACCCATCCTTCACCCAGTTCTCGCAAGTGGCCGAAATCGAGCCGCACCTTCCGCAAACCCGCGTCAACGATGCCGCGATCGACCCCTACGGTGGGATTGTCTTGGGCACATACAATGAACAAGGCAAAGAGCCGGTCGGAGGCGTCTATCGCATTGCGCCCAATGGAGAAGTCGTTACCCTCCTCAGTGGCGTGGCCGCCGCCAATGGCCTGGGATTTTCGCCCGACGGTCGGATCATGTACTTCACCGACACAACGAACGGCACCATACGGCGTTTCGCCTTGGCTCCGCAACTGGCGGGGCTTGCCGAGATAGGCCCACTGGCAGGCCCGAACGTCGCGCCGGGATCACCTGACGGCGCCACCGTGGACATTGACGGGGGCTACTGGAGCGCCAGGCTACGAGGCGGCTGTGTCGTTCGTATCGACCAAAACGGTCACCTCACAGATCGCGTCGATGTGCCGACTATGGCGCCGACCTGTGTGGCACTCGGCGGCGAAGATCTGAGAACACTGTTCATAACCTCGCGGCGAACCAGGCAATCGTCTGATGAACTTCTTCGATTTCCTGAGTCCGGCAACCTTTTTCGCGTTGAGGTCGGTCAGGCTGGCCGCCCGCCCTTCCGTTGCAGAGTCTGAAGGTTTAGTCCCGCATTTGTTCGAGCGGATCGAGGTGGGCTGGGTGCAGTCGAGTGTTCGACTGACTCGAAATGTCCCAAGATCTGATCGGGTGGACGCGCGATGCTTCACGAGACCGCCCGCTCGGCCGCGGGCGCAATGAAACTGGGCTGCGGAGGGTTCTATGAGCCATCGGCCTTTCGGCCCTCGACGAAATGCCGCAACGATCTTCGTCCGAAAGCACACCCTCGCATCACACCTCATTGGGCAACTGTGAGGGTCACTACCCACCAGCTTCCTGTCTGCGTCGCAACACATAGCGCCGGTCGTTCGCTTCGCGACCGCCGCCACGTTGCCTGTGCCAAAACACGACCACTCATTGGCGATAGCCAAGAGGCCGAAAGACCTCCAGTTGGACAACGGTTCGTCTTGCGGCTACTGAATATTTCCTAATAGCGTCGCCATGGCAAGGGTCATGGCGCTAGCATAGCGATCGGGATCCTTCACCTCAAACAGGAAACGATTTGACTCCGCACCAGCGTTCGTCCAGGTGGTCACCCCATTCGGATCGCATTTGATGTCGACGGGGCGGAAGCCAAAAACCGCATCGTCTGCGTTGGATCCGGCAATAATCTTGCCCGCCTTGTCCACGGCTTGGGACACCATGTGGAAGAAGCCGGCGGTGCACCACATGTCGCGTTCGGCTCGAAGGGTCAAGTAGCTCGATGCATCACTCCGCGGCGCCAGCAGCGGCTGTAAATAGCGTGCATCCGTTCGCGCCTCCAAGGAATAAGTGAAGTAGCTTTGCAAGACGGGCGACAACTTTGTCAGAACGTCGCTCTGCCTGAAACGGTAGAACGTGCCGTACCGCTCGACCTTTCTCTCCCTGTAATCCCTGAGGGTCTCGAAGCATGGCATCCAGTAAAGCGGGCACGGGATGTCAAACGTGGCGGCGTACGCGGCCGCATTAAGCTCCACATTGTACTCTGTTCCACCCTGCTTCGCGACATCGGGATGGCCCGTGCCCGCGTTGAGGTAGATCCCCGCGCATTTGTTGCGGAAAAGATCCGGCTCGAGTTTGGCCGCGACGGCGAGATCGCGGCAGGAACCCACGATGCTGATGTAGGCCGGCCGTTCGCTCTGGCGGAGATAATTTAGTAGGAACTCCGCGCCGGCGCGGTCGCGCCTGGGAAGGGCAGCAAGCGACGCCCGGTCATGCGTGTAGGGAGTGGAGCTTCCGACCGCCATGTGGGTTGGCAACCCCGTTAGATAGCTTAGCTGCGCAATGCCGGTAACGTCCGGGCTGAGGCCTGGAGGATCATCGGGCGGGAAGTCGACCAGTACGCCGCCGAGTTCGAGGTGGCCTGAGGCCGCAAGAGCATAGACACAAGCAAGGTCCCAATGATCGTCCGGATCGCTATAGGGACGAAACAGGTCGGTCTGGTGCAGCAGTCTTACGGTCATGCGAAACCTCCTGATTATTTCTTGACGCCCGACATCGCGACGGAGCCGTGAAGAAGCTGGCGACAAGCTGAACCATTTCTTGCAAGAATGCAATATCGTAATATTGCTGTCGCCCACGCGGTGTGTTAGCAGTGAGGCGGCTTAGGAGGCAGCATGTCCAGCACAGCTACATACCACCTCACATTCAACTCGCCGATACCGTCGACAAAGCGATGGTGCAGGAAGCACGCGTCGAACACATGTTCCGCTGTGCGCAAACTCCAAACACGGCGCAGCTTCGATTTAATCAGTGTTCGAGATGAGATCGCCGCATGTGCCCCTTAGGGCAAAGTCTAGATGCAAATTGCGTTGCCGCAGTAGAGGAGATGTGAGTTGGCTCAGGTCACTGTCAGGAACATCGTCAAGCGCTACGGAAGCGCCCAAGTCATCCATGGCGTGAATGTCGACATTGCAGATGGTGAGTTCGTCATACTCGTCGGCCCGTCGGGCTGTGGGAAATCCACGTTGCTGCGCATGATCGCCGGCCTCGAGGCGATATCGGGCGGTGAGATCAGCATCGGCGGCCGGGTGGTGAACGATGTGCTGCCGAAGGACCGCGACATAGCGATGGTGTTCCAGAACTATGCGCTCTATCCGCACAAGAACGTCGCCCAAAACATGGGCTTCTCGCTCAAAATCAAGGGCAGGCCGAAGGCCGAGATCGATGCCAAGGTGAAGAAGGCGGCTGAAATCCTTGACCTGGGCAAGCTGCTGGACCGGTTTCCAAAACAACTTTCGGGTGGACAGCGCCAGCGTGTGGCTATGGGCCGCGCCATTGTGCGCGACCCGCAGGTCTTCCTATTCGATGAGCCTTTGTCGAATCTCGACGCCAAACTTCGTGTTGCGATGCGCGTTGAAATCAAGGAATTGCATCAACGCCTCGGCACAACGATCGTCTATGTCACCCATGATCAGATCGAGGCGATGACTATGGCTGACAAGATCGTAGTGATGCGGGACGGCAAGGTGGAACAGGTCGGCGCACCGCTCGATCTCTACGACAATCCGGGGAATGTCTTCGTCGCCGGCTTCATCGGCTCGCCGGCCATGAATTTCATCAAGGGCAAGATCGATTCGAAGGATGGCAGGCAGATCTTTGTGTCGGACACCGGATCCGTGTTGCCGGCGGACGGGGCCAGGGCGCAGGCCGGCCAGCTGGTCATCTACGGCATACGTCCCGAGCATATCGACATCGCGCCCGACGGTTTGCCGGCGACCGTTTCGGTGCTGGAGCCGACCGGCTCCGAGACACAGATCTTCGCCAAACTTGGCGAAGATCCTATCGACGCTATCGTCAAAGATCGACTGACGGTCCGGCCTGGTGAAGAGGTGAGACTGAGGATCGATCCCCGCCGGGTCCACATCTTCGACAGGCAAAGCGGCGAATGCCTGTGACCCTTCGCTATTCTACTTCCGGTAGTCATCTGCAGGGAAAGAGGAGTGGTGGCCTTTGATCATCTCCGGGCGGCCTAGGCGGCCACCAAATATGTCTGCCTTACGGCAAATATCGGCCAGGTCTCGTGTGCGAACCATGGTCACAGTCGAATTCGCACGAAGCAGCAATTGCGCCATCGGCTTGCCGATAGAGGTTCGAGCGGCCAATAACGACTGCACGGAGGGCTGACAGATCCGCTCCGTGGATGCGACGAACCAAGACCATGGCACCTAGAGGTGTGCAGAACAGAAGCCCGGTCTTCATGTTGCCGATTGCAAGCTTTCCTCCATTTACGACCGCTAGGCCATCCTTTTCGGGCGAAATCGACTGGATGATTCGCTCACTATCCAAGTGCTTGGGGAGCGGCAGTTGAACCAGGATACCGTGAATCTCCGGATCATTATTCAGGACGTCCACCAGAGCTGCCAGTCATCCTGAGTGGTCTCTCGGGGGCGAGTGTGCTGGACGGAGGCAAGCCGTATTCTCTCGCCATACGCCTCTTGGCGGCCACGTAGGTGTGGCTTGCCCGATCGTCACGAACGATGACGACTGCAAGTCCCGTCTCGACACCGTGATCCGTCTCAGATCGGAAGCCGCAGCCTTTACGTTTTCCACCACGGACGCGGCAGCAATCTTGCGGTCAATGATTGTTAGGGCCCTCATCCCATGCGCGCCGATGCAAAGCTGCCGGGGCTTGCGGGGAAAACGACGGTGCGATTTCCGTTCAAGAAAACGCGGTGATGGATATGCGCGTGGATCGCGCGAGCAAGAACTTGGCTTTCCACGTCGCGGCCGATTGAAACGTAATCATCGACGCTCTGTGCATGTGTGATCCGGGCTGTGTCCTGCTCGATGATCGGCCCCTCATCGAGGTCGGCCGTCACATAGTGTGCGGTTGCGCCTATGAGCTTCACGCCTCGCTCATAAGCCTGCTTGTAAGGATTCGCGCCTTTGAAGCTGGGCAAGAACGAGTGATGGATATTTATAATCTTCCCGGACATGTTCTCGCACAGGGCGTCGGAAAGAACTTGCATGTACCTCGCGAGCACAACCAATTCGGTACCCGTTTGCTCCACAATCTCCATTATCTGGGCTTCAGCCTTTGGCTTGTTTTCCTTCGTTACCTTGATGTGATGGAATGGTATGTCGTGGTTAACGACGACCTTTTGATAATCGAAGTGGTTCGAAACGACGCCTATGATATCGATAGGAAGGGCTCCGATGCGCCAGCGGTAGAGCAGATCGTTAAGGCAGTGCCCGAACCGCGATACCATCAGAAGCACCTTCGTCCTCTGGTCCCGTGCGTGTAGTTCCGTGTCCATGAGGAACTTCTCAGCTATCGGCTTCAGACCTTCAGTAAGCGATTCAGCCCCGATGCCGTCTTCTGAGACAAAGGAGACCCGTATAAAAAAGCGGCCTGTACTCAGGTCATCAAACTGGGAGCTGTCGATGATATTGCAGCCCACCTCGCACAAGAAACCGGAAAGGGCTGCTACGATACCTCTTGTCGACGGACAAGTTGCGGTGAGGATATAAGTGGTCATTGCTTACCTTCGCAGGTTATAGGACATCGTCCGCTCAGTTGATGGGCGGATAGGGCCAACAGGTACTTCTGATCAGCGGTTAACCAGGGTTTAGCTCGCGAGAGCCTCGGCCTCACTGGGCATCAAGCGCGAGGTTTCAGGAGATTGCCTAAGGTATCGAGGTCGACATTCCCGCCGGACACCACCGCCACGACAGTCTTTCGCTTCCATCTCTCGCGATCACGCAGAACTGCTGCGACAGCAGCAGCGCCACCGGGCTCAGTGACAATTTTCAGATCGCTCGTGAGCGCTTGCATGGCGCAGATAATGTCCGCCTCGGACACGGAGAAACCTTCGGTCAAGAGTTTCTTGTTGATCGGGAACGTCTTCTCTCCCGGAATTTGCGTTACAATCGAATCGCAGATTGAGTTGTGACCTGGCTCATTCCCGATCCGCTCGCCTGCGATGAGAGATCGCCTAGTATCGTCGAAGTTTTCAGGCTCGGCGGAGTAGACACGCGTTTGAGGAGCTAATTCTCGCATCGCAGTTGCGATGCCAGCAATCAGTCCGCCGCCACCCGCCGGGCATACAAGAGCATCGGCTACGGTATTTCGTTGCCCCAACTGGTTGGCGATTTCGAGACCGATCGTGCCTTGTCCTGACATCAAGACGTAGTCGTCATATGGAGGAACAAGCACCGCTCCGGTTTCCTCCGCCACATCGCGGGCGATCTTGGCTCTATCACCCGTGACCCGGTCATAGGTGATGACCTTAGCGCCGTATTCGGCAGTATTGCGCAGCTTCACCGCAGGTGCATCATCAGGCATGACGATCGTGGATGCCACACCAAGCTCCGAAGCAGCCGCAGCGACTCCCTGGGCATGATTGCCGGATGAAAAAGCGACGACGCCGGCGGCCCGCTCTTCCTCAGTCAGGGAGGCAATTTTCACGTACGCCCCGCGGATCTTGAAGGAGCCAGTGCGCTGAAGGCATTCCGCTTTGACGAGTAGGCGAAAGCCGATCCGTTTGTTGAGGAGTTCAGACTCCAACAAAGGCGTAACATGCGTCACCCCCTTTAGGGTGTGGGCAGCCTTGGCGATCATATCGTAAGCAAGCATCTTCTTACTTTCTGAATTGAGGTCGTGCCATTGGTACCGTTTGCTGATCTGAGCCAAGCTGAGTGGGAGTGAGCGTTTCTCGGCCGACATTTTCTGAAGCGGCGTCCTCGTGGCAAATTTGTTCAAAGAGCTCAATGTCTTCGGGTTTGTCGCAGTACGACATCACCAGACGAAATCCGTCACCATCGCCGCCCAGTTCCCATGACCGCAGGTTGATACCCTTCTCTCGCAGCGCTCGGGAGAGCCGTGGTGGCAGAATAACAAACACTTCGTTGATCTGCACTGGATGGGCAAAGGTAACGCCCTCACACCGCTTCAACGCAGTTTCGATGCGAGAAGCGTTTCGGTTCGCTTGAATCGCGTTGGAACGCCAGAGATCATTCTCAAGATAACTAATGAGTTGCGCGGACATAAAGCGCGTCTTCGAGAACAGGTGCCCTGCCCTCTTGTGCATGAAGCCGAGAATACAAGCGGTTTCACGGTCGAACGTTATGACGGCTTCCGCGTTCATTGTACCGTTCTTGGTGGTGCCAAACGTCAGAATGTCGATGCCGGCCTTCCAGGTTATTTCGGCAGGGGTCACCCCCAACCGGGCGATAGCATTGGAGATGCGCGCCCCATCAAGATGGACTTTCAGTCCCGCTTTATGGGCGATTTCGGCTAGTTCTGTCAGTTCGTCCCTTTCGTAGACAACACCAGCCTCAGTCGCCTGGGTGAGGCTGATTGCGCTCGCTGCCATGTGATGAACATTACCTATCCCATGCTTTCGCAGCGACTTGTCCAGATCCGTGGGCGTGATTTTGTTGTGCTTGCCCCGGAGCAGTGTCATTCGACCGCCGCCGCTGTAGAATTCGGGGGCACCGCCTTCCGTCGTGACGATATGCGCGCTTTCGTGACAGAAGATGGTGCCATACGGTGGTGTAATGGCGCCAAGCGCGAGACCGTTCCCAGCTGTACCTGTCGCTACCGGGAACACGAAGGCTTCGCGCTCGAAGAACTCGGAATAGGTGGGCGCCAATTTTGCAGTAAACCGATCCGCGCCGTAGGCGGTTTCGGTGCCCTGGTTACAGCTCAACAGTGCACTCATAACCTGATCACAGACAGGTGCGCCGTTGTCTGAATTGAAGTGATAGGTGACTATTTTACTTCCTCCCGGCTGGGGCGAAGCCGCCGCCATATTCGGCAGAGGCGTCATCCAGCACTTCCCAGAGATAATCGGCTGAGGCGAAGTCAGTGAGAAGGTGAAGTCCTTCAGATCCGTCGCCGACCTCGCGGATCAGCACAGCGCCGATCCGTGCCACGATCGTTTGGGCGATCTCGCCCGGGGGAAAACTTGCGTCACGAAGATCCACGCCGCAGATCTTTGACATCATCTCAGGAACGCGCACGCCCTGCAGAAAGAGCCAGCTATGGCTGTCAGCCCGCGGGAGCGGATAGCCCATGCGCACGGCGCCGTTAGCACTCTCCGAAGCCCAGGACAGGTCCAGTTCGGCAGAAACGTTGTTCGAGGAGCCGCGGCCGTTCAGAACGAGATACTCTTCCTTGCCGAGTCGAGCTACGACAGTGCCGTCGGAAAGCGTGACCGCCCTGTTTGGACGCTCCGGAAGTGCGGAGACCTGCGACGCAAGCCAATCGCTCGTCCCCGCCCCCTTAAAACCTGTCCGACCAGTGGCCGTGAGATCATGAATGACTAGGTTATCGGGTTCGCGCGGGACACGGCTCTGTCCGAGCCTATGGGCGAAGGGGCTTCTTGCGATCGCAGCCATCTTACATCTCCTGCCGCTTATTTTCGGGATCATAGAAGTGCGAAGCGACGACCGCGGCCTGATGCTGGCTGCCGTCACTCGAGCGCAACGTGATTTGGCTCCCGAGATTCGCGTCCGCACGGTCGGCGTAAGCGAGCCCAATCACCTTTGAGAGGGTCGGAGAGTAGGTAATGGACGTGATGAAGCCGACGATCTGCCCATTTTTCACGACCAGGTTGGATTCCTGCAGGCCTGACGCTGGCATCCGATCGAGGCAAAACCCGACAAGCTTGCGACTGGACAATGTCCTCCCACGGATCTCCAGACTCCGCTTACCAATGAAGAAGGGCTTGGAGTTCGCGACCGCCCAGTTCATGTCGAGTTCTTCCGGCGTGGACATGCCATCGGTATCTTGCCCAATGATGACATGACCCTTTTCGAGCCGCATCACGCGCTGCGCTTCGAGGCCGAACGGCTTGATCCCATATGCCTGCCCCGCCTCCCGTATTGCACGCCATAGTTCCGCACCGTAGCGCGATGGGACGTGAATCTCGTAGCCCAGCTCGCCGATGAATCCGACGCGGAACACGCGCGCCGGGATTCCCGCGACGTTACCCTCGCGGTAAGCGAGATAAGGAAACCGTTCCGGCGAGACATCGATGTCGTCCGTCAGCTTTTCGAGGACCTTGCGGGCGTTGGGACCTGCGAGATTTACCCCCGAATATCCCGCGGTGACGTTTGCGATGTCCACGTCAAGCCGCCACTGTGCATTCCACCATAGCATGTTGCGATAGATGCGATCGACGCCCGTCGTAGTTGCCGTGACGTAGAAGTACTGATCGCCTCTTCGGCATGCCACCCCGTCATCGACGACGGTACCAGCCTCACTCGTCATCAGAAGGTAGCGGGTTTTGCCGACCGGAAGCTTAGAATAAGCAAAGGTGTACATCCGGTTCAGGAACTCGGCAGCGTCCGGGCCACGTATATCCAGGCCCCCCAGCGTCGACACATCGATCATGCCGACGTTGTTGCGCGCGTTGCGCACCTCGTCGGCAATGATCTCCTTGTCGTCAGCGCCCTTTCCGTAGAAGGCCGGTCGCATCCAGTTCCCGGCGAGAAGCCAGGAGGCTCCTTCGGCGCTATGTTGCTCGTGCATCGGCGTTCGGCGCATGGGCGTGAACTTCCGGCCCGCCAAGGTCGCGATCTTCTCAGTCGTGACCGGGGGCCGAGCAGTTGTGACACCAACCTCGCTAATCGTACGACCAGTTTCCTTTGACACGATCATCGCCGTGGCCAAGGCTGCGTGGCGCCCCTGGCTTGGACCCATTCCGACGGTCGAGAAGCGCTTCACAAGTTCAAGTTCTCGATAGCCATCCGCGACCGCGTTCTTGATGTCCTTGACTTGCAAGTCTTCGTCGAAATCGACGAAATCCTTTCCAGCGGGGTGCGGAAAGATGGGGCGAGGATGGTTCGGCGAAACTGGAGTACCCGACGGACGTGCGGGGAGTTCGTCAATCCCAAATCCGCAGTTGGCCGCCGCCCGCGCACCTTGCGCGGATCCATCGGCAATGCACGCGTTGATGTCGAAGAAGCCGTCGACAGAACCTGCAAGAAGTACGGCCCGGTCCTGCCTTGAGATCGTAAACTGAGCAGAGATATCGTCGTACCCCAACTTGCCTCCAGCCTGGAGGGGCAGTTGATAGGCCGGGACATAGCCGACAGACATGCAGACAAGATCACAGTCGAACCGAAGTCGGATTCTGCTCGCGTTCCCGGATGCGTCGAGCTCCGCAAGCTCAACCGCTCGGACATGCTTGTGGCCGCTCTCAGGCATTGCGTCCCAGACGCACCAGCCGTTCAGGATTTCAACGTTGCGTGATTTCAACTCCTCGCTGTTCGGTCCATCAAGGTGGCTTTTGCGAAGATCGCAGATCGCGGCGAGTTTCACGCCAGCGTCGAGAAGGTCCAATGCCACGCCATAAGCATCATCGTTCGACGCGAGCACAACTGCGCGCTTGCCAGGTTTAACGCCGAAAAGACGAATAAGCCGCTGAGCCGCTGACCCCTGCATAATGCCTGGCAAGTCGTTGTTGCGGAACTGCGAGGGCTGCTCAATCATGCCTGTGGCGAGAATGACCTGCTTCGCCCGAAGCTTGTACAAACGGTTGCCACTTATGACAGGAAGCCAGTTATCAGCATACCAGGCATTACAGGTCGCGTTCGTCCAGATCTCGATTTTCGGATGGACTGTCGCCTCGTGGACAAGGTCGCGCTCAGCCTTCACGCGTGCATAGGTCAATGCACCCCCGATTACAGGGTTTTCATCCACGATGAGCACCGACGCGCCCGTGTCCGCGGCTGCAATTGCAGCGGACAAGCCAGCAGGTCCGGCGCCGACAACAACTATGTCGTACCAGCCGTAGGCTTTGTCATAATATCCTTCCGTAGCCTTGCTGATATCCAGTTTGCCTAGACCCGCCTTGGCCCGGATCCGCGGCTCCCAGACCCTTTCCCAAATGCCTTTTGGCTTGAAGAAGGTCCGGTAGTAGAAACCAACGGGCATGAACCGGGAAAATCGGTTCATCGCGAACCCACTGTCGTTCCGGGCAGAGTGGCTAACGTTCTGCGCGCGAACGGGGAGGCCTTCAGAAATTGGGTGGCGATCGGCAAAGACGCTCACGTCATTGCCGATTTGGACAAGTGTGTTGGCGTCCTGCGCGGCCATAGTAAGTATGCCGCGCGGTCTATGATATTTAAACGAGCGTGACAGTACCCACTCGTCGTTTGCTGCAAGCGCTGACGCGATGGTGTCGCCGGCTACGCCCACGTACTCCCTTCCATCAAAGGTGAATCTGATCTTCTTCGAACCATCGATAAGCAGGCCGTGCCGCTGTGTCGGCTTATTCATCGTACCTCTCCCAGGGGACCATCCGCAGGTACGGCGAAAGTAGCCAGTATCTCGTCGGTTACCGTGTTGCGCTCAGCAAGAAACCAGAAGTTCGATGGCGTGTGGCACCACCATTCGCGAACGACGCCGGCTGTGTTGTTGGACATCCAGAGGTAGTCGGACCACTCCTTGTCGCTGGCGCTCGTCGGGTCAATGTGCGGATGGACTTCGCCATAGCACTGGAACTCAGTTATATTTCGCGGCCCATTGAGAGGGCATGTCATGATTTTCATAGCAGGCTCCTCAATGGCTTGCGGCGGTGGCGCCCATTTCGTTGACCAGATCGAAACGATCGAAGCGATCCAATTGGAAAGGACGGATTTCCTCCGGGACACTGTTGTCAGCGATGGCCTTCGCCAGGAAGAAGCCGCTGGCGGGCGTCGCCTTGAAGCCCCATGTCCCCCAGCCAGCATCCAGCCAGTAGTTGGAGAGCGGGCTTTGGCCCATGATCGGACTGTAATCGGGCGTCATGTCGGTGATGCCTGCCCATTGCCGCAAGACTTTCAGCTCTCCGATGAATGGGAAAAGTTCCAGAGCAGAGGCCGCCAGCCCCTCTTTCAGTTCTAGAGTTGATCGGGTGTTGTAGAGTTCGTATGGATCGGATCCGCCACCGATGACGAGTTCACCTCTGGCCGATTGCGAAATATAGCAGTGGAGAGCGGTCGAGGAGACCATCGGATCAAGGAACGGCTTGATCGGATGAGTAACCATCGCCTGGAGAGGATAGCTTCTTATCGGCAACTTCAGGCCGACCATCTTCGCGACAACGGACGAGTAACCCGCGACGCACTGCACCACGAGCCCTGCCGAGATGTCGCCGCGGTTGGTCCGTACGCGCGTCACCTTATTGTTTGCAACGTCCATGCCTTGGACCTCGGTACGCTGGTGCAACTCGACACCACGTTTGCACGCTCTGATGGCGTATCCCCAGACCACTGCGTCGTGCCGGGCGATCGCGGCATTACGATGCCAGAGACCGGAAAGTATGGGCATGCCTTTGATGTCGAGATTGAGGGAAGGAACGAGCTCTTTGATCTGTTTGCGATCAAGGATTTCGTTTGCTTCGCCACAGAAAACGCCAGCGTCTGCGCGCAGTCGTAGCGACCGCGATACCCCGTCAGAGTGGGACAGTGTCAACTGCCCACGTCTGGAGTACATCATGTTGTAATCAAGCTCGTTCGACAGCGATTCATATAGTCTGAGCGACTTCGCATAGAACCTGATCGAACGCTGATCCGTATAATTCGATCGGATCACGGTGGTATTTCGGGCCGTGTTGCCACCGCCGAGATAGCCCTTCTCAAGGATCGCGACATTTCGAATATTGTGATGCTTGGCCAGGTGATAGGCCAGCGACGCACCATGACCGCCGCCACCAATGATCACGACGTCATAATGCGCCTTGAGATCTGGAGTGAGAGGCACTTCCTGCCGCGCCGGGTACTGTTTCGAAATGCCGTATTTCAGAAGGGCAAACACCATGACTTGGGTCCTGTTACCGGCTTGACTATCGCTTCACGACGTGGCGCTGAGAGCGCCTACACTCATCCATGGGCTCCGGGTAGATTGGCATACCTCCGAATTAACATTTGCCTATAAGGGACACAAATAGTAGATAGTCCGCCATCTGTTCGCTCCGCGCAATGGAAAACGCGGCCTCAAGGTACACCAATCTAAATGCGCGTAGCGTTTGTTCTAACGACTGGATACTCTCTGATGGCCACCGCCTCGGCGGTGGAGCCGCTGCGGGCAGCAAATCATCTCGCGGGCAAAAAGCTCTATGAGATCAGCTTCGTTTCGACCCACGGAGGCCTTGCCAAATCTACGGCCGGCGGTGGATTCGATACTTTGTCGATGGCGGAGTCGGGTTTGGATTTCGACCTTGTCTTCGTTGTCGCGGGCGGGAACCCGATGAGCTACGAAGATCCAGAGCTGAGCCGTTATCTCCGAAAGCTAAACGCCCGAAAGGTGAAGCTAGGGGGCATTTCGGGGGGACCGGCGATCCTTGCCAGACACGGCTTGATGGAGAACCGGCGATTTGCGGTCCACTGGCAACATATTGAGGCACTTGATGAGCTATCGCCTGATCTGCTGATAGAGCGGCGACTCTTCGTCGTCGACCGCGATCGATATACCTGCGCGGGAGGCGTAGCAGCGCTCGATATGATGCTTGCGATTGTCGCCGCGGAGCATGGAACGGTATTCGCTCAAGCCGTCAGCGACTGGTTCATTCACACGCAGATCCGACTTGCCAATGAGCCACAGAGATCGACCTTGGCCCAGCAACTAAACATTACTCACCCTGCGCTGATTGCCGCCACAAATTTGATGACGAGCCATCTCGCCGACCCGTTAAGTGAGCAACAGATAGCAGATCTCTCCGGTCTAAGTTCGAGGCAGTTACAACGACTCTTCAATGAGCAAATCGGTGAACCGGTCATGCAATTCTATCGGCGGATGCGGCTGGAGAAAGCAAATGAACTTCTTCAGCAGTCGACACTGCCTATAACTGAGGTCGCGATAGCCGCCGGATTTTCAAGTCTATCGCATTTTTCCCGATCGTTCCGAGACCAATTCGATGTGACTCCTCGGCGTCGCCGAATGGATAGCCGGAAAAGCATGACCGTGGTGCGTTCGATATAGGCATACCGAGTGGTCACCGCTCTTGGCCGAGGCAACTCCTGCTCTATCGGATTTGCCCCATGTCTCCGTGCAGAGCAGCGGGCGCCCGGGTTTCGAAGCCCGGAAGCCCGCGAAATTGCATTCGTGGTGCTGCAGTCATCGAATTCTCTGTCCGATTGTGGCAATCAGCTCACCACAGAAAAGTTTCGCAATCCGGTCTCTGGCGCCATTCGTAAACCGAAGCGCTTCGCTCAAGTGATGGTGCAACGTGCAGAACGAAGTCTTCGTTGAAACGTGGCCCAATCAATCGCCCTGCGCAGGTGATTCCTTGCCCAGGCATGACGATACGGCGAGTGCGAGGTCCGTTCCGGATCGCAGGCGGCCGGTAGAAAATCCAGCTGCAGACAGTTCTCAAGCCGCTGGCGCTTCACATCCCTAGTTTCGGCAGTGGAATGGAGAAACCGCCGCTCCGCTCGATTGCATGCGCAGTCCGAAGAACAGTCATTTCGTCGAAGTAGCGACCGACTAATTGCAGCCCGATTGGCAGACCCTCAGAGTGCATTGCACACGGCATGGTTAGTGCAGGGTGACCCGTCATGTTGAAGAAAGTGGTATAACGGGTGATCGCGTTGCCGATTGCTTCATTCACGCCATTCCTGGTCACCGTAACAGTCCCGACCTTCTGAGCGATCTCCGGGGTTGCAGGGGTGAGGATCAGATCAACATCGTCGAAGAGCTTGTTCGTTTGCTGCCGGTACACCTCAATGAACCGCTTGGCCTTGACATAGTGTTCAGCCAGAATGCACTGCCCGAGCGCTAGCCCTGCCCGGAAATCCGCACCGTAGAGATCGCCGCGCTCTTGCACATAGGCCGAATGGGCGCTCAACGCTTCCGGCATCTGAACCGTGAGCGAGACTGTTCGGCTATGCTCCATATCCGGGAAGGTGATGGGCAGCAGCGTGGCACCTGCGGCGACCAGATATTCTTTAACACTCTCGAGGGCGGACAGGATCTCATCGTCGGCGCGCTCGTAGTAGAAGTTTTTGGGTATGCCGATGCGAAGCCCCGAGATGTCTTGCCCCAATGCGTCGCTGTAATTGTCTACGTGCCGATTGACAGAAGCAGGGTCAGATGAGTCATAGCCAGCAACGATGCGCAGGAGATCGGCACAGTCTGCAATCGTCCGGGTCATAAGACCGACATGATCAAGGGTCCAGCAGTAAGGCACCACGCCCGACGTGGGAACGCGACCAATTGTCGGCTTCAATCCTACAAGACCATTGAGCGCGGCGGGCGCTCGAACGGATCCCCCTGTATCTGTGCCAAGCGCTGCGGGAACCAGACCGAATGCTACGGCGGCAGCCGACCCACTCGACGATCCGCCCGCGAGGCGTGTCGGATCGTAGGCGTTGACACAAGTGCCATAGACCTCGTTTTCGCCCGTCGCGCCGTATGCGAATTCATGCAGGTTTGTCTTACCCAGACTGATCGCGTTGGCTGCGCGAAGCTTGGCAATTGCGTAAGCGTCACTCTTGGCCACCCGATCATGAAAAACCTTCGACCCGGCGGTAGTTAGGACACCCTGGACGTCGAACAGGTCCTTCGAGGCATACGGCACGCCGGAGAGAGGAGACGCACTCAGTTCCTCGCGAGATAGGCTCGCAGCCCGTTTTCTTGCATCGTCGATTGTAGGGGTGATGAAAGCCTTCGACGTTCCATTGTAGTGGTCGATCCGCTCGCCGAATACGTCCACAAGCTCCGCGGGGGTAATCTTCCCGGAGGAAATCAACCGTCTAAGGGCTCGGATGTCTTTGAATGCGATATCATCAATCATTCGGAGTTGCGCCCTGAACGCCCATTGCCGGGGGGATGGTCCCGAGATCAATCTTCCGGAGTTGTTCAAGCTCGTTCAGCAGATCCTGGAAGCCAGTGATTATTCCCAGTTGAGGATCAACAAGCTCGTTTATTTCCGCTTCCGACCAGCTATGTGAGGCCATCTGCGTGCATATTCCGATCAAAGTGTCTTTCTGGAGTTTCTGCATCTCTTCCTCCCAGAGTTGGCATCTAGCGTGCGCCCACGTGGTCGCGAGCGCACGCTCGACGCTTAGCGCACGATCAAAGTCTCGGGCGTTTTGTTTGTCAGGATCTCTCCGCCGTTCTCTGTGACCATAACGGTGTTGGAGATGAAGTAGTCGGCCACCTTCGTGTTTGTGAACCAGGAATGGGCGTGAACGACCATGCCAACTTCGATTTTCCGCGTCGACTTGGGGAAGAGGCTTGTCACCATCGAACCGCCCGTCCAGCTTGGCGGGAAACCAATCCCTACCAGATAACCGCAGTGATGGCGGTGATAGTCGACGAGACCCGCACTCGTAGCCACTTCGTGCCAGGCGTCATAAGCATCGCCCGCCTTGGCACCGGGCTTCAGCGCCTCGCAGATGGCCTTCATCCCGCGGATTGCGAGCTCAGCAGACTCCTCAACACCCTTCGGCGCGCTTCCAACGTAGACAAGTCGGCCCATTGGCGACTGATACTTGCGGTACGCCGCACACGTTTCCAAGAAAACTGCGTCGCCATTCCGGAACACGTCGCCCCGCCAGGTCGTGTGCTCTTCGCCAAGGCGGCTAGTCGGACGAATGAACGGTCCAAAGCCTGGATATTCACTGCCCTCCAGGATCATCTTGCGGTGGTATTCTGCGGCGACTTCATAGTCTGATGCACCGTCACGCACGGCCTCAACGGCAGCAAGAGTCCCCATGTCGACGGCATGCGCAGCTTTCCGCGTATATTCCATTTCCAGCGGTGACTTGACGAGGCGAATGTCGTCCAGGATGCCTGAGCCGTCCATCCACTGAACGCCAGTCTGGTCGTCCTGGATACGTTCGGCATGGCGCGCAGTGAGGAAGAGACTACGCTTCTCGATGCCCACTCGTTTGCCTGCGAGACCAAGGTCTTTCATTGCGTGATGGACATAGTCCGATAGTTCCTCATGATCCTTGTGGCCATAGAACTTCGCATTTGTGACCTGATTCTCTACGGTAATCCGCTCCATGGCGCGGCAGCTCAGTGCCATTTCGCCATTCCGATTGAGAACGAGCACGTGAGCCGCGAAGAAGCCCCAGTGATCGAGGCCCGTGAGATAATATATGTTTTCCGGGACAGCAATTATAATCCCATCTAGCTGGTTTTCAGCCAGAGCGGTCGTTGCTTTCGCAAGACGGCGATCAAGTTCCTCTTTCGGAAAAGGTGATTGAAACGTCATTGGTACCCTCCAGTGATAACGGCAATGAAAGCCCGCTAATGGTATACCTTTAGTAATCTGACGCGTAAACGAGCGCAAGGGAAAGTTGGCCGCGGGGTTGATTTTCTTGCGGGAATGCGGGCCTTTTGCCGCCTCCCCCGGTAAATAGCTGTTGCTTTGGCCTACATCCAGTGGTACACCAATTAGGCACATCTGCATCAGTCCCAAAAAGTGGAACCAATGAGATTCAGAACTATCGGTGCGGCGCTCATGACAGCCGCTGCATTTTTTTCTAACGTTTCTCTGGCGCGGGCTGACGGCCTGACCGACCGAGCCAAGGCAGGGAAGTCGCTCCGGATCGGCTTCGCACACGAGATTCCGTGGGCTTACCCCGGCGACAAGAATGAGCCCTTGGGGTTTGCCAATGCTCTACCGCTCGGCGTCCTGAAATCCATGCGATACACGAATATCGAGCCGGTTGTGATCGATTGGGGCGGCCTGATCCCACGCTTGCAGGATGGTCGTTTCGATATCACTACAGGTGGTATGCACATCACTGGCAAACGGTTCGCGAATGTAAGCTTCGCTGAGCTGATGGGAAATTCGGGGGCTCCTTCATCGTGAGGAAGGGCAACCCCAAGCACATCCAGACCTATCAAGACATCAAGAAGACTGGCGCGACGATGGCGACGGTCTCCGGCCTCGTGAATGCCGACGCGGCTTTCAAGGAGGGGATCGCCGAACATAAGGTAATGCAAGTGCCAGGCCTCACAGAGGTACTCGCTGCTGTAAAGGCTGCCCGAGCAGACGCCGGCGCTGGCAATGAATTCGCGATGAAAGATCTGGTTAAGAGCGCGCCGGATGACATCGAGGTTACCGACTCGGCCGCGCTTCCAGAGTGGACGTTCGATTGGGTCGCTATTGCATTCAAGCCTGAAGATAAAGACTTCCTCAAGGCATACAACAAAGCGCAGGCAAAGTATCTTGGAACTCCGGAGATGCTGGAAACTGTTGGAAAATTTCAGTACATGGCGAATCAGCTCCCCAGCGACACAAAGACCGATTGGATTTGAGCAAACATATAAGCCTCCCAAGAGCTGGGCGAGCTGCTACACGTTCAGCTCGCCCATTTTTTTGCAAAAGTGAGTTGCAATGACTTACATCTCATTTCTCTCTGACTATGGCGACCGTTTTATAGACGGCATGCTTGTCACCGGCCTGCAGTTTCTCTGCTCTTTGGCTGTGGCGACCGCACTCGCACTTGTCTTCGGTCTTATGCTGTTGTCATCGAATCCTGCGGTGAAGGGCGCCGCTGTCGTCTACGTGGAGTTCTTTCGCGGAACGTCACTCCTGGTGCAGCTTTTCTGGCTCTTTTTCGTGCTACCGCTCTTTGGGATAACACTGGAGCCTTTTCTTACCGGGTTTCTGGCGGTTGGACTCAACATCGGTGCCTACGGAGCTCAACTTGTCCAAGGGGCAATTAGATCGGTCCCTCGCGGCCAGTGGGAGGCAGCCTATGCCCTATCGATGTCTCCTGCGAAGCGCATGCGGCGCATCATCTTCCCTCAGGCACTTGTCATCATGCTGCCGGCATGGGGCAATCTCGTGATCGAGCTGCTCAAGAGCACTGCGCTCGTTGCTCTCATCGCGGTGCCTGATCTGATGTTTGAAGCGAAACAAATGAATAGCTCCACTTATCTCTCCACCTGGACCTTCGGCACAGCGCTCGTCATTTACTACATCTTCGCTCGGTTCCTTATCACGCCAGCCATGCGATCGCTGGAGCACGTGATGGCCCGTAGAATGGGAAGGGGCTGAACGATGCATTGGGATTGGCAATTTACAGCCGAGATCCTACCTCGGATGCTATGGGCGACGCTAAATACCCTTATGGCAGCGGGACTTGGCTACGCGATCGCCGCTGTGCTTGGGCTAGTGTTTGCGATGGCGCAGCGCACACCGTTTCGACCGCTAACGGTCACAGTCCGCGAACTCGTAGAGTTTCTGCGCTCGACGCCACTCGTGTTGCAGATCTTCTTTGTTTACTACGTCGGCCCTGAGTATGGGGTCTCGTTAAGTCCTTGGGTTGCGGGAATGATCGCTATCGGCTTGCATTATGCCGCCTACCTCTCCGAGGTTTACCGAGGCGGAATTGAATCGGTTGCCAAGGGCCAATGGGAAGCATGCACCGCGATCAACCTCAGCACAGTTCAGACTTACAGGCGGATAATTTTGCCGCAAGCTCTCCCGCCATCCATAGCCGGTATGGGCAACTATTTGATCAGCATCTTCAAAGACACGCCTATGCTCTCGGTCATCGGCGTCGCGGAACTCATGCAAGCCGCCACGGCAATTGGTGGTCAGAACTACCGCTATCTCGAGCCGTACACGATCGTTGGCGTTGTGTTTCTAATCATCTCGCTATTTTCGGCTGCCACTATACGCAGTTTCGAAGCTTGGATCCGCCGCACGTTGGGAATGTACTAATGCAGGACCTTTCTTCATATCCCCTCGAACTTACCGGCCCTGACGTCCCGATGGTCAGGTTCATGAATGTTCGGAAGACCTACGGTGACTTCGTGGTCTTGGATAATCTCAATCTCGACATAGCACCGAGCGAGCTAGTGACGGTTATCGGTCCGTCAGGTTCCGGTAAAACGACTGTCTTGCGGATGCTGATGACGCTCGAGACCATAAACGGCGGCGTCATTTACGTGGACGGCAAACCGCTCACGCATATGCCTAGAAAGGGCGTTCTCGTACCGGCAGATTCCAAATATCTCCGGAAGGCCCGAACGTCTATTGGCATGTGTTTCCAGCACTTCAACCTTTTTCCGCACATGACCGCGCTGGAAAACTGTATGGAGGGGCCGGTGCAAGTCTTGGGCCTCTCACGTCGCGAAGCCCGCGAACGAGGGGAGGAGCTCCTATCGATGGTGGGTATGATCGATAAGAAGGATCAGCACCCGGCGCGTCTCTCAGGCGGGCAGCAGCAGCGCGTTGCCATTGCCCGTGCGCTGGCGATGAGACCAAAGGTGATGCTTTTCGATGAGGTGACATCGGCGCTAGATCCCGAGGTGATCGGCGAGGTGACGAATGTGATCAAGGATCTCGTTCCCAAGCACAAACTCACGATGCTGATGGTCACGCACCAGATGGGGTTCGCGCGGGATATTTCGGACCGCGTTTGCTTCTTTTACGGCGGCAAGATCGAGGAGCAGAACACACCCGAGGAGCTTTTCACAAACCCGCAGAGCAAACGCACTCAGCAGTTTCTGAGTGCTGTCAAAGCGGCAGACTAATGTCTCATCGCATGAAAATTGGAATAGCGGGCGTTGGCGCGGTCGGTGCTGCGGTGGCGCGCGCACTTGACCGGGGCGATATTCCTGGATGCAGTTTGATTGCGTTCTCAGCGAGTAGCGCCGAAAAGGCTATAGCCTTCCAGAACGCGTTGAAGACCCCTGTTTTGTCCGCCTCACTGGAAGATCTGGCCTTAAGGGCAGACATAGTTCTGGAGGCGCTCCCGCCATCACTGTTCGACCGAGTGGCGATACCAGTTCTTAGCGTAGGCAAAACACTTATCGCGATGTCTGCAAGCCAAATGCTGGATCGGCAGGATCTCATCGAGCTAGGAGCAAGAAATGGTGGGCGGATCATTGTCCCATCTGGCGCAATTCTCGGAATTGATGCCATAAAAGCCGCCGCCGTCGGCACGCTTCACGAAGTCAAGATCACCACGCGCAAGCCGCCAAGCAGTTTGGCAGCCGCCCCGTACGTGATAAGAAACAATATGACCCTGCACCAACTTGGCGAGGCAGTATGCGTATTGAAAGGGACTGTGAGAGAGGTGGCGAAAGAGTTTCCAGCGAACGTCAATGTCGCCGCAGCGATTAGTTTAGCAGGTTTTGGGCCCGATCGTACGCTGATGGAAATCTGGGCCGACCCGTCTCTGCAACTCAACACTCATACGGTGTCCGTTAAATCCGACAGCTCCAATTTTTCCATGTCAATTCAAAACACGCCGAGCTTTGAGAACCCGGCCACCGGTCTCATAACACCGCAGAGCGTGATTGCGCTACTGCGCCAAATGAGTGCGGTTGTGCAGCTTGGCACTTGATCACATAGTCGCACCACCGCGACCTATTTCGAGGAACAACATCAATGGCGAGTATCGACGCACCACCTTCGTTCAGCGAGGTTGCTCCAGACCGCGAACGTCAAATGGCGGGAAAGATGACTAAGCACGAAATTTACCTCGAACTTCGTCGCCGAATCTGCCTGCTCGACTATCAACCTGGTAGTCGTCTGAACGAGAGGGAGCTTGCCTCGGAGTTTGGAGTAAGTCGCACCCCGCTTCGCACCGCACTACAACGGCTCGAGTATGACGGTTTGATCATCAGCCAACATGGCAATGGCACAGAGGTCACATCAATCGATCTCAGTTCGATCCGCGACATATACATCGTCCGCATGCGCCTGATGGACGCAATGGCAGAATCATCGCCCTTACCCGTGAGGGATGAGGTTCTGGTCGAAATAGAGGATTTAGAGGGCGTGTGCCGTGACCTTCTAGTTAGCAGGGATAAACGGAGTTTTGCCGAGATCATTATCCGTCTCCACGGGGTTTTGCACAGCTTGAGCAGCAATGGACCCCTTAGGAACTTCAATGATATTTTATTTTATCAATCCGCGAGATTTTGGTTTCTGCTCCTTGAAAAAATGGATTTCATCCAACAGGTGGAAGATCTGTTGGATGAACTGCGGATGATCAAACGGAGCCTAGAATTACGGGACGTGCGTTTGATGGCGACGGTCCATAAGTCGCATTTGGCTATGGTCCTCTCGCGACTGGATGCCATGGACCGGGACGCTCAATCGCACTGAAAGGCATATCCCGCTTCGATGCGGACCTTTCTGAGATTGCGCTACCCCTCCGTTATAGCTTTGCAGAGGGGTATCGTGTTTGCAGGGCATATTCGCCCTTCATTCTTCATTCGGTTCGTCGCAACAGAACCTTAGTTCGCGTGACGCTGCCATAGCATGGGCAACAGTTCGCCATCGACAAGAGGCTTGCCTTCGCTCATGCCGTGAGCTTCCCAATACTTTGTCTGCTCATCCGTCCAAATCCCACGTTTTTCAAAAAGCGCATCGCCCTCCGCAAAACGCATTGTTAAACGGTTGACTGTCTCCTTCGGCGGCACAGGATTTGGAGCGCCATGTAGGGTATGGGAGTCAAAGATCATGCAATCACCTGGATCCAGGTCGAACTCGAGAACCTCGTAATTGTCGAGCTCAGCTGTGAAATCGGGTGTAGGTTCGTAGCCTTTCTTAGTCGGCGCTTTCTGGCCCGAGCCTGAAAAGCTAAGCGGCATGAACTTGCGGCCCCATTTGTGAGACCCCTTAAGGAGTACCACCCCCTCGCCCTTTCCGACCGGTTCCAGGCCCATCCACAGTACGCACCACTTGCCGCTTACGATCGTGTCCCAGGGAGTGGTGTAGCTGACGGTTTGGTCGCCGCGCTCTCCGGCAAGGGGCCGGGATGATCAGCGTGCCACAGCTGGCAGGCTGATGAGGGGATCATCGCTCATTTGGCTGATGGTT
>NZ_JAPYKP010000029.1:0-56279 GCF_037179725.1 Mesorhizobium sp. Cs1321R2N1
CGATCTTGCGCAACAGATGATCAGCCGGAACAAGCTGATCCAACGTCACCATCTCGAGCGCGGTCTGTTCAGGGGCGGGTCGCTTCAACATGACCCAGTGAATCAAAAACCCCAGGCAAAAGCCAGGAGTTTGTCAGCAGTCTGAGCGGCGCCTTTCGGCGCCACTTTCCGTCTCGGGAGGGAGACTAGACCCTTAGGCTGCCGTCTTGGCCTCGATCTGCTTGGCCTTGGCCGGAGCCGAGGTGATCGCGATCTTGCGCGGCTTCAGCTCTTCGGGAATGTTGCGCTTGAGGTCGACGAAGAGCAGACCGTTCTTCAGCGCGGCGCCGACGACTTCAACATGATCGGCAAGCTGGAAGCGGCGCTCGAAAGCCCTGGAGGCAATGCCGCGATAGAGCAGCTCGGAGCCTTCGCCGGTGCCCTCGTCCTTGCGCTCCCCCTTCACGGTCAGCACGTTGCGGTGGGCCTCGATGGAGATCTCGTCATCCGAGAAGCCGGCAACCGCCATCGAGATGCGGTAGGAATCCTCGCCGGTGCGCTCGATGTTGTAGGGCGGATAGGTCTGCGCGCCATCGGGCTGCGCGAGCGAATCGAGCATGGTGAAGAGACGGTCGAAGCCGACGGTCGAACGATAAAGCGGGGAAAAATCAACGTGACGCATGAGGTGTTCTCCTGTTGAGCAACATGGTTTGCGTATGGCCGATGCGAAACCCGTAAGCGGCATTTCAGCTGACCAGCGGCCCCGACATTTGCGGCCGCAACCCACATCTGGGGAGCGTTCGAAAGCATTTCAAGTTTCGTTTGACGGCAAAAAGAGTGGCCGCCGGCCTTTGATGAACGGCAGATGAACCGGCGCTTCGGCGCCCGTTCAGACAGCCGCCGCTAAAGTGGCTTTCAAGATCAAGGATTGGCGGCGCCGGATTTGCAGAGGTGCCGCATCGAGGCCGAACCGGGTGTTAACGTCCCTTCCTCCCGGATCGACAGGGGCCGGAAGCGCGCTCAAAGCCGCTTCCGGCCTTCCCCGCTGCAGCCTCCGTAACCCGGATTTGCTTTGCTTTTGATGTGTGGGCGTCTATCACCTTGACGAGGCTGGCCGTGAAGGGCTGGCGCGCCAAGACGCCGAGCACAAAGCGCCGAATGACGGATCTTTTCCACGACACACCCCTTTTTCACGAAGTTGAAGGCAATCCGCGACCGGAAAACGTCACGGGCGGCTTTTTCACCACGCGCGACGGCAAGAAGATCCGCTATGGCCTGTTCGCGGCGGTGGCGCGTCCAATGCGGGGCACCGTGGTGCTGCTCGGCGGCCGCAACGAGTGCATCGAGAAATATTTCGAGACCATCCGCGACCTTGCCGCGCGGGGCTTCGGTGTTGCCACCCTCGACTGGCGCGGTCAGGGCGATTCCGACCGGCTGATCCGCGATCGCCAGCGCGGCTATGTCAGGTCGTTCCGCGACTATACGGCCGATCTGGAGCAGTTCTTCGAGGAGATCGTGCTGCCGGACTGCCGTGGACCCTATTACATCCTCGCCCATTCCGCCGGGGCGGTAATCACGCTGCTTGCCGCGCCGTCGATGGTGAACCGCGTGCGGCGCATGGTGCTGATCGCGCCATTCCTGACGTTGCCCGACCTGCCGGTCTCGATAGGGACGGTGCGCCGGGTCTGTTCGATTTTCTGCGCCCTGGGGCTCGGCAGGCTCTATGCCGCCTGGGGTCCACGCCCGAGACAGACGCTGCCTTTCGAGGTCAACAAGGTGACATCGGATCCGCAACGCTATCGCCGCAACACGCGCATCTATGAAGAATATCCGCAACTGGCACTTGGCGGCCCGACTGTCCGCTGGCTGCAGGCGGCGGCGAAGGCGTCGGAAGCCATATGCGACCCCGACTTCATGGCCCGCATTCAGGTGCCTCTGCTGATCATCGCCGCCGGCGCCGACCAGGTCGTCTCGACCAAGGCGGTGGAAGCATATGCGAGAAATCTGAGACTCGGTTCGCTGTTGATGATCGACGGCGCCAAACACGAAATCCTGCAGGAAGCCGACCTCTACCGCGAACAATTCCTCGCCGCCTTCGACGCCTTCGTCCCCGGCTCGGACGATCCGACGGCCTGACCTCTCCCGGACGCAGGCGGCATTCCAGCAGGTCTACGGGCGCACCCCTGCGGAATTCCAGCGCTCGATAAGGCCGCGCCGACCAGGGGCGATATCAGCCGCGCAGGGCGGCCATGGCGGCGGCATGAAGCTCCGGTGTCGCCGCCGCCAGAACATCGCCGCCATTCTCCGCCGGCCCGCCGTCGAAAGTGGTGACGACACCGCCGGCTTTCTCGATGATCGGGATCAGCGCCACGATGTCATAGGGCTTCAATCCAGGATCGGCGACGATGTCGACGCTTCCCGAGGCGATCATGGCGAAGGCATAGCAATCGGCGCCATAACGGGCGAGCTGGATTTGCCGCTCGAACGCGTCGTAGCGATTGCGCGCCTCGCCCTTGAACAGCGCCGGCGTTGTGGTGAACAACGTCGCCTCGGCCAGCTTCGTCGTCTTGCGGGTCGACAGTTTTCGCGGACCTCCCGGTCCCTCATAGTGCGAGCCGGAGCCATTGGCGTAGAACAGCTCGCCGGTGAAGGGCTGCGCCATCATGCCGGCGACCGCGTCACCATCGACCGTCAGCCCGACCAATGTCCCCCACACCGGCAGGCCGGAGATGAAGGCGCGCGTGCCGTCGATCGGGTCGATCACCCAGACATGCCGGCTGGAAATGTTCTCGCTGCCATGCTCTTCGCCCAGGATACCGTGGTCGGGATACTCGGCCGATATCAGCGCCCGGATGGCGCGCTCGGCCTCGCGGTCGGCCTCGGTGACCGGGTCGAAACTGCCCTTCTCCTTGTTGGCGACCGCACCTTGGGCGCGAAAGCGCGGCAAGGTCTCGGCGGCCGCCGCTTGCGCGATGCGGCGCATGAAATCGATGCTGACGTCCAACTGATTCTCCCGCATTACGGCATGCCCGGACTGTCGTTTGCCGCCACTTTCGTGCCAAAACAAGGGTGTTCGAGGATTATTCGCCAGCGACATCTGTTGCCCAAATGTCACGTTCCCGCCAACGAAACGCAATTTCCACATCACTCTGAATTAAAAAAGCCTAAACGTCGCTTGACATTTGTGCGCTGCACAATACCCTCAATCTCGGACAGGGTTTCCTGTCCATGCCCTCCTTGGGCGTTTCCTCCCTAGACTTCGACCGTATCGTGCAAACGATGCGGTCTTTTTTTCACCGCCGCTCCCGGAGCGTGCCGCCCAAAAACTGCAAGGGTCCAAATACTGCAAAGGGTCCAAATACTGCAAAGTGTATTGGGGCAGTGGCACGCATGAGACAAGGCGTGATCTTCACTCCGCGGCCAGCGGCAGGTCGATGAAATGATGGTCTGGCATCGCCATCAGGTCGGCTGAAAATCGCGTCAGATCGTCGGCCAGCGCGTCGAAGCCGGCGGCTTTCTCGAATGTCCGCTCATTCATGTAGAGCCCGCGATTGACCTCGATCTGCAGCGCATGCAGATGACGCGCCGGGCGGCCATAGTGTTCCGTGATGAAACCGCCGGCGTAAGGCTTGTTGTGAGCGACGGTATAGCCCATCGCGGTCAGCAGGCCGATCGCGGTTTCGGTCAGGGCCGCGGTGGCCGAAATGCCGAAACGGTCGCCGATGATGAAATCCGGCCGCAGCCCGTTGTCGCCGACGCGGATGCTCGCCGGCATCGAGTGGCAGTCGATCAGCACGGCAAAGCCGAAACGGGCGTGGGTCCTGGTCAAAAGGCGCTTCAGCGTTTCGTGATAGGGCTTGTAGACGGCCTCGATGCGGGCAACCGCCTCGGCGAGCGGCAAGCGGCCCGCATAGATGTCGAGCCCCTCGCCCACCAGCTTCGGCACCGTGCCGAGCCCGCCGGCCACGCGCGCGGAGCGGATGTTGCAGAAGGACGGCACCGGCTCGGCGAACATGCGCGGGTCGAGTTCCCAGGGTTCACGGTTGACGTCGAGATAGGCACGCGGGAAATTCGCCGCCAGCATCGGCGCGCCCAGCGCCACGGCGCCGCCGAACAGCTCGTCGACATAGCAATCCTCCGAGCGGCGGATGGCGTTGCGATCGAGCCTTGCCATGGCAAGGAAGCGTTCGGGATAGTAACGGCCGCTATGCGGTGAATTGAAGAGAAAGGGGACGCGCTGCTCGGCGCCCGAACGGATTTCGAAGGGTGGAAAGACCGAAAAATCCTCGGCTGCCGTCTTCAATTTGAACGAACCCGAAAACACCAGTGCATCATGGCATGAAACTGCCACCTTGCTGGCCGCATGTCCAGCATTTCGGCGGTCGTGCCGCTGGGCAAATGTGGGTCAAGCGCGTCCGCGTTCACTTGATGTTTACTCTCGCCTCCTCATATACAGGATGGTTAACGGGCCTGCCCCACGGCAGTCTCGGGCGGGTGATTCGGACGGGATATCATGGCACGCATTCTTCTGGCGGAAGACGACGACGATATGCGTCGGTTCCTCGTCAAGGCGCTGGAGCGCGCCGGCTATCAGGTCAGCGATTTCGACAACGGCGCCAGCGCCTATGAGCGGCTGCGCGAGGAACCGTTCTCGCTGCTTCTGACCGACATTGTCATGCCGGAGATGGACGGCATCGAGCTGGCGCGTCGCGCCACCGAGATCGATCCCGACCTCAAGGTCATGTTCATCACCGGTTTTGCCGCCGTCGCGCTGAACCCGGATTCCAAGGCCCCGAAAGACGCCAAGGTGCTGTCCAAGCCCTTCCACCTGCGCGATCTCGTCAACGAGGTCGAGAAGATGCTGCAGGCGGCCTGAACCGCCTCCCGCAAGCCGCCGGGCGTCAATCCACAGCCGCGGCGAGACGAGATGTATTTCCTCTTTTCCTGCTATTGACGCGCCGGACCAAAAATGGTGTATGCGCGGCTTCGGATGGGCGTGTAGCTCAGCGGGAGAGCACTGCATTGACATTGCAGGGGTCACAGGTTCAATCCCTGTCACGCCCACCATCCAACCCGGACAATCGGACCTTGCATCGCGGAGCGCCCGTCTTGGCGCCGACTGGGATGGACGACGGCTGATCCGATCGCGAAACTCGTTTAGACGCCCGCGACGGCGCAGAGGCTCTTCATCCTGGCAATCGCCATCTCCGGATCGGCCAGCAGGCCAGCCTGGTCGGCAAGGCGGAAGACATCGGCATAATGGCGGATGCCGCGCGCCGACTGCATGCCGCCGACCATCGCGAAATGATCCTGGTGGCCGTTCAGCCAGGCCATGAAGACGATGCCGGCTTTATAATATTCGGTCGGCGCCTCGAAGATTTTTCGTGACAGCGGCACGGTCGGCGCCATCAGCGCGTCGTAGCAGGCACGATCGCCGTCAGCCAGCTTCGCCAGCGCGGCATTGGCAACCGGCGCGATCGCGTCGAAAATGCCGAGCAATGCGTGCGAGTGCCGCTTGCCGTCTCCGGCGATCAGTTCGGGATAATTGAAGTCGTCGCCGGTGAACATCAACACGCCGTCCGGCAGCCGGTTCCTGAGCGCCACCTCCTTGCCGGCGTCGAGCAGCGATATCTTGATACCCTCGACCTTGCCGGCATGGCGCTCGATGATGGCGACCACCGTATCGAGCGCGGTTCCGAAATCGCCGCTGCCCCAATAGCCCCTCAAGGCCGGATCGAACATGTCGCCCAGCCAGTGCAGGATGACCTTGCCGGAGGCTTGGCCCAATATGCGGTCGTAAACCAGGGCGTAATCGTCGGGCCCCTTCGCCACGGCCGCCAGGGCGCGGCTGGCCATCATGATCGCCTTGCCGCCCTGGCCTTCGATGAAAGCGAACTGCTCCTCATAGGCGGCGATCACATCGTCCAGTGTCCTGGCCGACGCCGGCGCCAGATGGTCGGTTCCGGCACCCGACGCGAGATCGGCGCCAGCGACGGTTCGCGCCTCCGCGATTGAACGGCGGATCAATTCCTGCGCATTTATCCAATCGAAGCCCATGCCGCGCTGCGACGTGTCCATCGCCTCGGCGATGCGGAAGCCGAGGCGCCACAGATGATGGCGAAACGCCATCGTCCTGTCCCAGTCGACCACGGGCCGCGACCACGGATCGGTCATCTTGAGGGGATCGGCAACGACATGCGCGGCGGCATAGGCGATGCGCGGGAACCGCGCGCCGATCACCGGCTGGACCGGCTGTCCGACAAGCGCGTAACGTGTGCTGCGGCCACTCTCGCCCGGCAAGGCAATATCCATCGATCTCTCCCTTTTCGGCGCCTATTAAATGGAACGTTCCAATAAATCAAGAACCTCTAAGATTCGAAATGGCCGGCCGGCCAATGCTGCGTCGCAACAAAAAAGGGCCTTGGATGGCATATTGCTGACCACATTTGATCGCTTCCTTCTGATTGAGAAAAAATCCCGATTGACTTGCCCACGAAGCAGAGATTAGAACGTTCCAATAAAAGTCGATTTAGAAAACCGGGAGGATATCAGGATGGCCAGTCGGGCCAAGGCGACGATCTTCGACATTGCCCGCGAGGCGGGCGTGTCCAAATCGACCGTGTCGCTCGTGCTCCAGGGCAGCGGCCTGATCCGCCCCGAAACCGCGGTCAAGGTGCGCAAGGCGATCGAGGATGTCGGCTATGTCTACAACCGCGGCGCCGCCAATCTGCGCAAGGCCCACTCCAACGTCATCGGCATGGTCATCAACGATCTCACCAATCCGTTCTTCGCGGAACTGGCAGTGGGCATGGAGCGTGTTTTCCAATCGGCCGGCATCGTGCCCTTCATCGCCAACACGGCCGAAAATCCGGTGCGCCAGGAAGAAGTGCTGAAGTCTCTGATGGAACAAGGCGTCGCCGGGCTCATCGTTTCCCCGGCGCGCGGCACCACGCCAGGGGCGTTCCGGCGGCTGGAAATAGCCGGTCTCCCGATTGCCTTCGCCATGCGCCGGCTGCCTGAAAGCCGCATTCCGGTGATTGCTCCCGACAATCATCGGGGCGCCTATCTCGCCACCGCTCATCTCGTCGGCAAGGGACATCGACGCCTGGCCTTCTTCGGCGGCTCGTCTGATCTGGTGGTCTACCATGAGCGGCTGGGCGGCTTTCGCGAGGCCTGCGAGACGCTCGGCATCGACGCTCGCGACGCGCTCATCATCGAGGGCGAGACCAACCGCAAGGGCGGCATGGCCTGCCTGGAAACGTCACTCGCAATGGCGGAGCCGCCAACCGCGGCGCTCTGCTTCAACGATGCCGTTGCCTTCGGCGTCATGCTGGCGCTGCGCAAGCGCGGACTTGAGCCGGGCCCGGATTTCGCCGTCGTCGGCTTCGACGATGTGGTCGAGGCCGAACATTATATGCCGCCGCTGACCAGCGTCGCGGTGGACTCCGCCGGTCTCGGCGAACGCGCGGCCCACGTCATGATCAAGATGATCCAGTCGCGCACCACGCGCGCCGAGGACCATATCGGCGCCGTCAATCTCGTGGTCAGGGAAAGCTGCGGCCCAGATCGCCGCACGCAAAAAAGGCCTACGGGAGCCGCGACATGAGCGTCAAATGGGGGCTGATCGGCGCCAGCACGATCGCCCGGCAATTCATGATCGACGCCATTCGCGCGCAAGCCGATGGCGCGATAGCAGCGGTAATGAGTTCCAACCCCGAACGCGCTGCGGCCTACGCAAGGGAAAATGGTATTCCAGCCGCCGTATCAAATCTCGATGCCTTGCTCGGATCCGACATCGACGCAGTCTACATCTCGACCACCAACGAATTGCACCTCGAACAGGCGCTGGCCGCGATCAAGGCGGGAAAGCATGTGCTGTGTGAAAAGCCGCTGGCGCTGACCAGCGACGACGCGCGCACAATGGTCGTCGCGGCCAAGGCCGCGGGCATCGTGCTCGGAACCAATCATCATCTGCGCAACGCCGGCGCGCACCGTGCCATGCGCGAGGCGATTGCCGCCGGTCGCATAGGCCAGCCGATCGCCGCGCGGGTCTTCCACGCCGTCTACCTGCCCGAAAACCTGCAGGGTTGGCGCATCGCCAGGCCCGAGGCGGGCGGCGGCGTGGTGCTCGACATCACCGTGCACGATGCCGACACGCTGCGCTTCGTGCTTGGCGACGATCCGGTCGAGGTTTCCGCCTTCACGCAATCTGCCGGTATGGCCGCCGGCGGGCTGGAAGACGGCGCCATGTGCATCTGGCGCTTCGAGTCGGGCCTCATCGCGCAATCGCATGAAGGCTTCACCACCAGATTTGCCGACACCGGCTTCGAGGTGCACGGCTCCCAAGGCTCGCTGATCGCCCGCAACGTGATGACGCAGAAACCGGTCGGCTCTGTCCTTCTGCGCACCGCCAGCGGCGAAGAAGAATTGAGCTGCGACCGCGAGAATCTCTATGTCAGGTCGGTGCGCCGGTTCCATGCCGCGATCCGTGGCGAGGGCCAGCCTTCCGCCACCGGCGAGGACGGCATCTGGTCGCTCGCCGCGGCCGAGGCGGCATTGCAATCGGCCAATTCCGGCAGAGCCGTCAAGATCGACCCGAAACTCGGGAGCATGAATTGAGCAAGGTCGTTTCGTCGGCGCAGGCAGCCAGCCTGATCAAGGATGGTATGGTCGTCTCGGTGTCCTCGTCGAGCGGCCTCGGCTGCCCGGACGCCGTGCTCGCCGCCATCGGTGAACGCTTTGACAGCGAGGGCCATCCGAAGGACATCACCACGCTGCACCCGATCGCCGCCGGCGACATGTATGGCATCAAGGGCATCGATCATCTGGCCAAGCCGGGCCTGTTGAAGCGTACGCTGTGCGGCTCCTATCCGTCGGGTCCCTCCTCCGCCGAGCCGCCGCGGATCTGGAAGATGATCGGCGACAATTCAGTCGCCGCCTATAACGTGCCGTCCGGCATCCTGTTCGACATGCACCGCGAGGCCGCGGCCAAGCGGCCGGGCGTGCTGACCAAGGTCGGCCTCGACACTTTCGCTGACCCGCGCCACCAGGGCTGCGCGATGAACGCCGCCGCCGGCGAGCCGATCGTGTCGGTGCAGCAATTCGACGGCGAGGAATGGCTCTATTTCCGCGCCATCGTGCCCCAGGTCTCGATCATCCGCGCCACCACCGCGGACGAGCGCGGCAACTTGACCTATGAGCATGAGGGCGCCTATCTCGGCGGCCTGGAACAGGCGCTCGCCGCCCGCAACAATGGCGGCATCGTCATCGCGCAGGTCAAGCGTGTCGTCGAGAACGGCACGCTGAAACCGCATGATGTGCGCGTGCCGGGCGTGCTGGTCGATCATATCGTCGTCGCGCCCGACCAGTTGCAGACGACGCTGACGCCTTACGATCCGGCAATTTCGGGTGAAATCTTCCGGCCGCTGTCGAGCTTCCGCACGCCGGAAATGAACGTTCAGAAGGTGATCGCGCGCCGCGTCGCCATGGAGCTTCGCGACGGTATGGCCGTCAATATCGGCTTCGGCATCTCGGCCAACGTGCCGCGCATCCTTCTGGAAGAAGGCCGGCACGGCAAGGTCACCTGGCTGATCGAACAGGGCGCTGTCGGCGGCGTGCCGCTGCTCGACTTCAAGTTCGGCTGCGCCTCCAATGCCGAGGCGATCATGCCCTCGCCGCACCAGTTCATCTATTTCCAGGCCGGCGGCTTCGACGCTTCGCTGCTCTCCTTCCTGCAGATCGACCGCCACGGCTCGGTCAACGTATCGAAGCTTTCGGCACGGCCGCATGTCACGGCCGGCGCCGGCGGTTTTGTCGACATCACGTCGCGGGCGAAGAAGATCGTCTTTTCCGGCTTCTTCAATGCCGGAGCCAAGCTGTCGCTCGCCGATGGCGGCATCCGCATCGACGCGGAAGGCAAGGTCAAGAAAGTCGTCGAGGCGGTCGAGCACATCTCCTTCTCCGGCAAGCGCGCCGTCGCGCAGGGACAGGATATCACCTATGTGACCGAGCGTTGCGTGATGAAGCTGACGACAGACGGGCTGATGGTGACGGAACTGGCGCCGGGCATCGACCTCGAGCGCGATGTGCTTGGTCAAGCCGAGATCCCGCTCAATGTAGCCAACGACCTCAAGGTGACGCCGGCCGCGCTCTACCAGGATCGGCCGATCGGCCTTTCGCTCAATGGCAGCACCTCGCTCGGAGGCGCGCATGGCTGAGCGCCTCGTCACCTTCGAGCAGGATGGTGCGATCGGCACCGTCACCTTGCGCCGGCCCGAAAAATTTAACGCGCTCGACATCCCGATGCTGCGCGCGCTGGAAGCGGCGCTCGACGAGGCGGAAAGCGCCGAAGGTGTGCGCGTGGTGCTCATATGCGGCGAAGGCAAGGGTTTTTGCGCCGGCGGCGATGTCGAGGCCTGGGGCGGCATGAGCGCCGCCGATTTCCAGGTGCAATGGGTGCGCTACGGCCACCGTGTCTTCGACCGGCTGGCGAGGCTGCGGCAGCCGACCATCGCAGTTCTGTCCGGCCATGCGCTCGGCGGTGGGCTCGAATTGGCTGTCGCTTGCGATTTTCGCGTCGCGGAAACGCAGGTGAAACTCGGCTTTCCCGAAACCTCGATCGGCGTCGTCCCCGGCTGGTCCGGCACGCAGCGCGCGGTGCGCCGCCTTGGCGCCCAGACGGTTCGTCGCATGGCTGTCGGTGGCGAGGTTTTTCTGGCGGCGGAAGCGCTTGCGTTGGGTATCGTCGACCGCGTCGTCGAAACCGGCAAAGCGTCGGGTGAAGCCAAGACATGGGCTGAAAAAATCGCCGAACGCGGGCCGCTGGCAACCGAAGCCGCCAAGCTGATGATCGCGGTGGCGGAAGGCGAAGAAAGCGCTGCCGCGACCGAAGCCTTGGCCAGCGGCTTCATAGCGCTCACCGGCGATCTCAAGGCCGGCGTCGGCTCCTTCAAGACCAAGCAAAAGCCCGTGTTTTCGCGTTCCTAGGACAGAGTGGAAATCACATGAATGCACCTCTCAAGATTTCCATGCCTGCCGAGGCCTCCGCGGCTCCCAAGACATACAGGCTTCTGATCGACGGCAAGCATGTCGATGCCCGCGACGGCCGCATGCTGGAACGCAAGAGCCCCGGTCACGGCTTCACCGTTTCACGCTATGCCGAGGCAGGTGCCGCCGAAGTGGAAGCCGCGATGCAGGCCGCGCACAGGGCGTTCGAGACCGGTCCCTGGCCGCGCATGAAAGCGGCCGAGCGCGCCGCGATCCTGCTCAAGGCCGCCGACCTGATCGAGGCGCGGCTGGAAGACATCGCCCGGCTCGATGCGCTGGAATCCGGCAAGCCGATCGCCCAGGCGCGCGGCGAGATCGGCGGCGCCGTCGACATCTGGCGCTATGCCGCCTCGCTGGCCCGCACGTTGCACGGTGAAAGCTACGCCAATCTCGGCGACGCCATGCTGGGCATCGTGCTGCGCGAGCCGATCGGTGTCGTCTCGATCATCACGCCGTGGAATTTTCCGTTCCTCATCGTCAGCCAGAAACTGCCTTTCGCGCTCGCCGCCGGCTGCACGGCGGTGGTCAAGCCGAGCGAGATGACCTCGGCCTCGACCTTCGTGCTTGGCGACATCCTGCTCGAAGCCGGCGTGCCCGCCGGCGTCGTCAATGTCCTCGCCGGTCTCGGCGCCGATGTTGGCGCGCCGATGGTCAGCCATCCCCTGGTCGAGATGGTTTCGTTCACCGGTTCCACCCGCGTCGGCAAGATGACCATGGCGGCGGCCTCGAACTCCCTGAAGAAGGTGTCGATGGAGCTCGGCGGCAAGAACGGCCAGATCGTCTTTCCCGATGCCGATCTCGTGGCGGCCGCCGACGCAGCGGTGTTCGGCGGCTTCTTCAATGCCGGCGAATGCTGCAATGCCGGCAGCCGGCTGATCGTGCACGAGGCGATCGCCGATGATTTCCTGGCCGCGGTGAAGGCGTTGACCGCCAGGGTGACGGTGGGCGATCCGCTCGATGACAGGACCAAGGTCGGAGCGATGATTTCGTCCGACCATCTGGCCAAGGTGACGGATTACGTGGCGGCGGCCGCGAGTGACGGCGGCAGCATCTACAGCGGCGGCGGGCAACTCCCCTCCAATGCCGGCCAATATCTCGACCCGACGATCTTACGCGACGTCACCGAAAACATGGCCGTCGCCCGCGAGGAAGTGTTCGGGCCGGTGCTATCGGTGCTGACTTTTGAATCGATTGAAAGGGCGTTGCACATCGCCAACAACACGCCCTATGGTCTGTCGGCGGGTGTGTGGAGCGCCAGCATCGACACCTGCATGTCGGTGGCGCGGGGCGTGCGTTCGGGGACGGTCTGGGTGAACACGTTCATGGAAGGTTATCCAGAACTGCCGTTCGGCGGCTACAAGCAGTCGGGCCTGGGCCGCGAACTCGGGAAGCGCGCAGTCGAGGACTATACCGAGGAAAAGACAATCCAGTTTCATCGCGGCCAGCGCACCGGTTGGTGGGTCGGCTGAGTTGGGAAGAACCCGGTGGGCTGCCACCGGTCGTGTAATGCAACAAGGGAGGAAGTACATGTTGCGCAAACTGCTTATCGGAACGGCGCTCGCTTCGGGCCTGGCTTTCGCGGCCCATGCCGAGGATGTCAAGGAAGTGCAGATGCTGCATTGGTGGACGTCGGGCGGCGAAGCGGCTGCTCTCAACGTGCTCAAGGGCGATCTGGCCAAGGAAGGCTATGCCTGGAAGGACGTTCCCGTGGCTGGCGGCGGCGGCGATGCCGCCATGACCGCGCTGAAAGCGATGGTCGCGGCCGGCAACTATCCGACCGCCTCGCAGATGCTCGGCTACACCGTGCTCGATTATGCCGCTGCCGGCGTCATGGGCGACCTCACCGAGACGGCGAAGAAGGAAGGCTGGGACAAGTCGGTTCCGGCCGCCCTGCAGAAATTCGCCGTCTATGACGGCAAGTGGGTCGCGGCTCCGGTCAACGTCCACTCGGTCAACTGGCTGTGGATCAACAAGGCGGTGATGGACAAGATCGGCGGCACCGAGCCGAAGACCTTCGACGACTTCGTGGCATTGCTCGACAAGGCCAAGGCGGCCGGCGTCACCCCGCTCGCGCTTGGTGGTCAGAACTGGCAGGAAGCCACCATGTTCGATTCCGTCGTGCTGTCGACCGGCGGGCCGGAGTTCTACAAGAAGGCGATGAACGACCTCGACGACGCTTCGCTCAAGTCCGACACGATGAAGAAGTCGTTCGACAATCTCGCCAAGCTCGTCACCTATGTCGACCCGAACTTCTCAGGCCGCGACTGGAACCTCGCCACCGCCATGGTCATCAAGGGCGATGCGCTGGTGCAGGTCATGGGCGACTGGGCCAAGGGCGAATTCCACGCCGCCAACAAGACCCCGGGCACCGACTTCCTCTGCTATCGCTTCCCGGGCACCGACGGCTCGGTGATCTACAACTCCGACATGTTCGGCATGTTCAACGTCCCGGACGACCGCAAGGCCGCCCAGGTTGCACTCGCCACCGCCACTTTGTCGAAGAGCTTCCAGTCGGCCTTCAACGTCGTCAAGGGTTCGGTTCCGGCCCGCACCGACGTGCCTGACACCGACTTCGACGCTTGCGGCAAGAAGGTATTGCCGACCTGAAGAAGGCCAATGAAGGCGGCACGCTGTTCGGCTCGCTCGCCCAGGGCTATGGCGCGCCCCCGGCTGTCGCCAATGCCTACAAGGACGTCATCTCCAAATTCGTCCATGGTCAGATCAAGACCTCGGACGAGGCCGTGACCGAACTGGTCAAGGCAATCGACGACGCCAAGTAAGCGTTACGCACGAAAACGCCTTCCCCGCTCCGGCGGGGAAGGTCCCGTGAGGCCGGTCGGCCGGACGCCGATGGGAGGAACCCATGAGCACAGTTGCGACAAGCCAGATCAAGCTGACGCCGGAGCATGCCCGCCCGCGCACCTCTGTGCGGTCGCGCCTGCAGGACGCCTTGCCGAAAATCGTGCTGGCGCCGAGCTTCGCCATTACTATCGTTTTCGTCTACGGCTTCATCCTGTGGACGATCTACCTATCCTTCACCAACTCCAAGACCTTCCCGTCCTACTCCATAACGGGCGGGCGCGCCTATCAGCGACTCTGGGGCTGGACCTTCGACACCGATCCGCCATCGAGCTGGTACACGTCGATCACCAATATGGGCATTTTCGGCTTTCTCTACATCTTGATCTGCCTGGCGCTCGGCCTGTTCCTGGCCATCCTGCTCGACCAGAAGATCCGCGGTGAAGGCGTGCTGCGTCCGATCTATCTCTACCCGATGGCGCTCTCCTTCATCGTCACCGGCGTTGCCTGGAAATGGTTCCTCGACCCTGGCCTCGGTCTCGAGCAGACGCTGCATCAATGGGGCTGGACGAGCTTCCATTTCGACTGGATCAAGAACAAGGATTTCGTTATCTACACCGTGGTCATCGCCGGCGTCTGGCAGGCCTCCGGCTTCATCATGGCGATGTTCCTGGCCGGTCTGCGCGGCATTGACGGCGAGATCATGAAAGCGGCGCAGATCGACGGCGCCACCACCTTCCAGCTCTATCGCCGCATCGTCATTCCGCTCTTGCGGCCGATCTTCCTGTCAGCCTTCATCGTGCTCGCGCACCTTGCCATCAAATCTTACGATCTGGTTGTGGCGCTGACCAGCGGTGGCCCCGGCGGCTCGGCCTGGCTGCCGTCCAACTTCATGTATGAATACACCTTCAAGCGCAACGAAATGGCCGTCGGTTCGGCAAGTGCCGTGATCATGCTGATGACCATCGTCGCCATCATCGTGCCCTATCTCTATTCGGAACTCAGGGAGAAGTCGCGATGAGCGCGGTGACCACTCCCACCCGCCAGGCCAGCGGCGGCATGAACGTCAAGATCGTCAACCGCATCGTCATCTACGGGCTTCTGGCGCTGTTCGCGCTGTTCTACCTGATGCCGCTGTTCGTCATGCTGGTGACCTCGTTCAAGACCATGGACGAGATCCAGAATGGCAACATGCTGGCGCTGCCCAAGGCGCCGACCTTCGAGCCCTGGCTGAAGGCCTGGGGCGAGACCTGCGTTGGCCTCACCTGCGCCGGCATCAAGGGCTATTTCTGGAACTCCATCAAGATGGTGGTTCCCGCCGTGCTGATCTCGACCATGCTCGGCGCGCTCAATGGCTACGTGCTGACCAAATGGCGTTTCCGCGGCGCGACACTGGTGTTCGGGCTGATGCTGTTTGCCTGCTTCATCCCGTTCCAGTCGGTGCTCTTGCCGATGGCGACGATCCTGGGCAGCCTCGGACGGTTCGGCGTGACGCTGCAGAACACTGTCGGAACCAGCTTCGGCCTCGGCAACCCGACGGTCAACCTGGTGTTCGTCCACGTCGTCTACGGCATCGGCTTCACCACGCTGTTCTTCCGTAACTACTATGAGGCGTTCCCGACCGAACTGGTGAAGGCCGCGCAGGTGGACGGCGCTTCCTTCTTCCAGATCTTCCGGCGCATCATGCTGCCGAACTCGATGCCGATCTTCGTCGTCACCGTCATCTACCAGTTCACCAACATCTGGAACGACTTCCTGTTCGCCTCCGCCTATGCCGGCACAGGTGACGCGATGCCGATGACGGTGGCGCTCAACAATGTCGTCAACACCTCGACCGGCGTCGTCGAATACAACGTCAACATGGCCGCTGCGATGATCGCCGCGCTGCCCACCCTTCTCGTCTATGTGCTCGCCGGCCGCTATTTCGTGCGTGGCCTGATGGCCGGCGCGGTCAAAGGATAACGCAATGGCTTTTCTGGAAATTGATGGTCTGAGGAAGCGTTTCGGCCAGGTCGAGATCCTGAAAGGGATTAACCTCGAGCTTGAAAAGGGCGGCTTCCTGGTGCTGGTCGGTCCGTCCGGCTGCGGCAAGTCCACGCTGCTCAACACCATTGCCGGACTGGAGACGATCACCTCTGGCGATATCCGCGTCGACGGCCGCACCATCACCGATCTTCACCCGTCCAAGCGCGACATCGCCATGGTGTTCCAGAGCTATGCGCTCTACCCGAACATGACGGTGGCCGGGAACATCTCCTTCGGCATGGAGATGCGCGGCGTACCAGCCGAGGAACGCCAGAAAGCGATCGACAAGGTGGCCAAGGTCCTGCAGATCGGCCATCTGCTGCAGCGCAAGCCGAGCCAGCTCTCCGGCGGCCAGCGCCAGCGCGTCGCCATGGGCCGGGCATTGGTGCGCGACCCCAAGCTGTTCCTGTTCGACGAGCCGCTGTCCAACCTCGACGCCAAGCTGCGTGTCGACATGCGCATCGAGATCAAGCGCCTGCATGCCACCACGGGCACAACCATCGTCTACGTCACCCACGACCAGATCGAGGCGATGACGCTGGCGACCAAGATCGCGGTCATGCGTGACGGCGAGGTGCAGCAATTCGGCACGCCGGCGGAAATCTACAATAACCCGAGCAATGTCTTCGTCGCCGACTTCATGGGGTCGCCGGCAATGAACTTGATCCCGGCGACCATCGGCGGCAATGGCGGCGATCTGGCCGTCGTGCTTGATCGCGAGGCACGCCAGCCGATCACCTTGCCGATGGCCAACGCGCCGGCCGGACTGTCGGCGTTCAAGGGCAAGCCGATCATCTTCGGCGTCCGCCCGGAGGCGCTCACCGATCCGGAAGGCGCGGAACGCAACGCCTCGCAAATCGCCACCGCCGATTGTCATATCGAGGTTGTGGAACCGGCCGGTTCCGACACTTTCGCCGTCACCAATCTCGGCGGCAAGGGCGTGGTGGCGCGGCTGCGCGCCGATGCCAACATCCAGCCGGGCACCAACACGCCGCTGGCCTTCAACCTGACCAAGGCGGTGTTCTTCGACCCGGCGACCGAGAGCCGTATTCGCTGATGCGTGTCGCCCAAAAGTGGATCCGGTTTTGGGGCAACGACATGCATCAAAACAAAAGACCTGAAGCGGGTCGCATGTGTCAATTCAAACGCGGCGCGCTTTAGGCGATGGCAAACCCCGATATCGTCATCATCGGTTCCGGCATCGGCGGCGCCACGATCGCCTCCGGTCTGGCCGGCAGCGGCGCCTCTATCCTGATGCTGGAGCGTGGCGAACCGCTGCCGGCAACGCCGCACGCGCGCGACACACGCGCCATCTTCGTTGACGGCCATTACCGGCCGAAGGAGATGTGGCGCGAGGCCGGCGGCGCCGCCTTCAACCCCGGCAACTATTATTATGTCGGCGGCAATTCGAAATTCTTCGGCGCGGTGCTGATCCGCTACCGCAAGGAAGACTTTTCCCCCATGGAACACTTTGGCGGCGTCTCGCCGGCATGGCCGTTCTCCTATGAAGAGTTCGAGCCTTGGTATTCCAGGGCAGAGCAGCTTTTCCGCGTGCGCGGCGCGCTGGGCGAGGACCCAACCGAGCCATTTCATTCGGTTCCCTATGCCTTCAAGCCGGTGCCCGACGAGGCGCCGATCGCGCGCGCCCGTGCCGAACTCAAGGGGCTGGGGCTGCATCCGGCCTCCCTGCCGCTCGGCGTCGACATCGACACCTGGCTGAAGGAGGGCAGGACCGGCTGGGACGCTTTTCCCAATACCGGCCAGGGCAAGGTCGACGCGCAGACCGGACCGCTGACGGCGGCCCTGACCGACCAGAACATCAAGCTCGAGACCCGCGCCTATGTCGAATATCTCGAAACAGCCCCGGACGGCAAAACCATCTCGGCCGTTCACTACCGCCAGAACGGCGAGCCGAGGAAAGTCGCGCCGAAGCTGGTGATCCTGTCGGCCGGCGCGGTCAATTCAGCGGTCATCCTGCTGCGCTCGCCCTCACCCGGTAATGGCAAGGGGGGCGGCAACGGCCTGGCCAACCGCTCCGACCAGGTCGGCCGCAACTTCATGAATCACAATTCGAGCGCCATGCTGGCGATCGATCCGCGCCGCAGGAACGATGCCGTCTACCAGAAGACGCTGATGCTGAACGACTATTATCTCACGGGCGGCAAGGGCGGAAAACCGCTCGGCAATGTCCAGCTTCTCGGCAAGATCGACGGCAACATGCTCAAGGCCAATGTGAAACGGGTGCCGAAATTCGCGCTCGACTTCATGGCCGGCCATGCCATCGACTGGTATCTGATGTGCGAGGACCTGCCCGATCCGGAAAGCCGCATCATGGTCGACGGCAAGGACATCGTCATGCAATGGCGACGCTCAAACATGCAGTCGCTCGACGGCCTGACCAAGGTGATGCGCGCGAATTTCCGCGCCTGCGGTTATCCCATCGTGCTGTCGCGCCCGTTCGACAAGCGCACGCCCTCTCATCAGTGCGGCACGGTCAAAATGGGCGATGATCCCGCCACGTCGCCGCTCGATCCGTTCTGTCGCGCCTTCGATCACCGGAACCTCTTCGTCGTCGACGCCAGTTTCCTGCCGAACTCGGCCGCCGTGAACCCGGCGCTGTCGATCGCCGCCCAGGCGCTGCGGGTAGCCGAACACATCCGCAAAACAGAGCTTGCCGCATGACCCGCCCGGCAGCCATCGTCACCGGCGGCGCGCGCGGCATCGGCCTTGCCTGCGCCGAAGCGCTGGCCGACGCCGGATTCGACATTCTCGTCGCTGACCTTGCCAAAACAGCCGCAGGCGAGCTCGCCGCTGACATCACAGCGCGCGGCGCGAAGTTTGCCTATGTCGGCTGCGACATCGCCGACCTTTCCACCCATGCTTTCCTCGTCGACGCCGCCATGCGCGCCTTCGGCCGCATCGATTGCCTGGTCAACAATGCCGGCGTCGGCGCCGTGGTGCGGGGCGACCTCCTCGACCTCAAACCCGATAATTTCGACCGCGCGCTCGGCGTCAACCTGCGTGGCACCGTCTTCCTCAGCCAGGCCGTCGCCAAGGCGATGCTGGCCAAGCCGGGCGATCATGCCAAGTCAATCATCACCATCACCTCGGTCAGCGCCGAGATGGCCTCTCCGGAACGCTCCGAATATTGCATGTCGAAGGCAGCGCTTTCCATGTAGGTGAAGAACCTGGCGCTCAGGCTCGCCCCGGAAAACATCGGCGTGTTCGAGCTGCGGCCGGGCATCATCCGCACCGACATGACGGCAGGCGTGAGTGCCAAATACGACGCGCTGATCGACGGCGGCCTGGTGCCGGCGAAACGCTGGGGCGAAGCCTCCGATATTGGTGCCATGGTGGCGGCGCTCGCTGCCGGCAGACTGGGTTTTTCGACAGGCTCGATCATCAATGTCGACGGCGCGCTCTCCGTGCCCCGGCTGTGAACGGATGAGACAATGACCGACTACATCATCGTGGGCGCCGGTCCGGCCGGCTGCGTGCTGGCCAACCGGCTAAGCGAGGATCCCTCCAATTCCGTGCTGCTGCTCGAAGCCGGCGGCAAGGACTGGCACCCCTATATCCACATGCCGGCGGGTTTCGCCAAGATGACCAAGGGCATCGCCTCCTGGGGCTGGTCGACCGTGCCGCAGAAACACATGAAGGACCGCGTCTTCTGGTACACGCAGGCCAAGGTGGTCGGCGGCGGTTCTTCCATCAACGCCCAGATTTACACGCGCGGCAATGCCCGCGACTACGACGCGTGGGAGAAGGAAGAAGGGCTGGTCGGCTGGGGCTACCGCGACGTACTGCCCTATTTTAAGCGCGCCGAGAACAATCAGCGTTACGCCAACGATTTTCACGGCGACCAGGGCCCGCTCGGCGTCTCCAACCCGATCTCGCCGCTGCCGATCTGCGAGGCCTATTTCCGCGCCGGCCAGGAGATGGGCATTCCTTTCAACCCGGATTTCAACGGCGCCAGCCAGGAAGGCGTCGGCTACTACCAGCTCACCCAGAAGGACGCCCGCCGGTCCTCCGCTTCGGTGGCCTATCTCAAGCCGATCCGCGACCGAAAGAATCTCATTGTCCGGACCGATGTGCTGGTCACCCGCATCGTCGTCGAGAACGGCCGTGCCATCGGCGTCGAGGTGGTCGACAAGCCGGGCGGCGAGACAACAATCCTGCATGCCAACCGCGAGGTGATCGTCTCGTCCGGCGCCGTCGGTTCGCCGAAGCTTCTGATGCAGTCGGGCATCGGCCCGGCCGACCACCTGAAATCGGTCGGCATCACGCCGGTACACGATCTGCCAGGCGTAGGCTCCAACATGCAGGATCATCTCGACCTGTTCGTCATCGCCGAATGCACAGGCGATCACACCTACGACAATTATGCCAAGCTGCACCGCACGGCCTGGGCCGGCCTGCAATATCTGCTGCTGAAGAAGGGACCGGTGGCTTCCAGCCTGTTCGAGACCGGCGGCTTCTGGTACGCGGATCCGACCGCCGCCTCGCCCGACATCCAGTTCCATCTGGGTCTCGGCTCCGGCATCGAGGCCGGCGTCGAGAAGCTGAAAAACCCGGGCGTCACCTTGAACTCGGCTTTCCTGCGGCCGCGCTCGCGCGGAACGGTGCGGCTGAAAAGCGCCGATCCAGCCGACCATCCGCTGATCGATCCGAACTATTGGTCCGATCCCTATGACCGCGCCATGTCGCTGAAGGGGCTGCGGCTGGCGCGAGAGATCATGCGGCAGAAGGCACTTGCCCCCTACGTGCTGCGCGAGGTGCTGCCCGGTCCGTCGCTCGCCAGCGATGACGAGTTGATCGACTATACCTGCCGCACGTCCAAGACCGACCACCATCCCGTCGGCACCTGCCGCATGGGCCATGACGAGATGGCGGTGGTGACGCCGGATCTCAAGCTGCGCGGTATAGAAGGCTTGCGCGTCTGCGACGCATCGGTGATGCCGCGTGTGCCTTCTTCCAACACCAACGCGCCGACCATCATGGTTGGCGAAAAGGGCGCTGATCTGATCCTTGGCCGCGAGCCGCTGGCGCCAGCGGTGTTTTCCGGCAATCGTGCTGCTTAGGGAGTGGTAAAATGATCAGGCACCGTGTTTTCGCAAGATTTCGTAGTGATGTGTCCCCGGCCGAGCGCACGGCTATCCACGCCGATCTCGAAGCGTTGCGGCAGGTGATCGAAGGCATGGAGACGGTTCAATTCAGCGCCAATGTCAGTCCGGAGCCCTTCGCGCGCGGTTTCAGCCATGGCTTCACCATCGATTTCCGCGATGCAGCGGCGCGCGACGCCTATCTCGTCCATGAGCGCATCAGCGTGCCGGCGCCCGGCTGGTCGCGGCCCTCGAAGGCGGCACCGACGGATTGATGGTCTTCGACCTCGATCTTACGAAAAAGTGAACCGCCGGCCTTTCGAAAGCCGCCCGATCGCTGTTCTCTTTTGCCGACAAGGCGACATATCGTTCCTTTGGGGGCACAAAGGAGGACGCCTTGAACCTCACCGCCGAGCAGAAGAAAACCGTTCTGGCGTCATTTCTGGGCTGGACGCTCGATGCTTTTGATTTCTTCCTTCTGACCTTTCTGCTCACCGATATTGCGGCTGAGTTCCAGACCGATGTCCCCGCGGTGTCAAAGGCTCTGTTCCTGACCTTGGCGACCCGCTTCATCGGCGCGTTCTTCTTTGGCATGCTTGCCGACAAATACGGTCGCAAGCCGATCTTGATGCTCAACATCGTCAGCTACTCGGTGATCGGGGCGCTGGCTGCTTTCTCTCCCAATCTCGGCATCTTCCTGGCGCTACGCGCCCTGTTCGGCATCGCCATGGGCGGCGAATGGGGCCTCGGCTCCTCGCTTGCCATGGAATCCATACCGCCGCGGGCACGCGGCATGGTCTCGGGTATCCTGCAATGCGGTTATCCCGCCGGTTACCTCCTGGCGGCGGTGGTCTATGGGCTGCTCTACGGACAGAAGGTCGGCGACTTCGTCCTCGGCTGGCGCTTCATGTTCCTGCTGAGCTTCATACCGGCGCTGATGGTGCTGTTCATCCGCTCGCACGTGCCGGAATCGCCCCCCTTCATCGAGGCACAAAAGCAGGTCAGACCGGGGTTGCTGGAAACGCTGCGGAACCACTGGCGCGTCGCGCTCTATGCCGTGGTGCTGATGATGTTCTTCAACTTCTTCAGCCATGGCACGCAGGACCTCTACCCGACCTTCCTGAAGAAACAGCATGGCTTTGATCCGCATACGGTGAGCTGGATCACCATCGTCGCCAATATCGGCGCCATTGTCGGCGGCCTGGCGTTTGGCTCGCTGTCGGAGAAGATCGGCCGCATCAACGCCATTACCATCGCATGCATCATCGCCCTGCCGGCGATCCCGCTATGGGCCTACAGCTCCACGCCCTTCATGCTGGCCATTGGCGCCTTCATCATGCAGGTCGCGGTCCAGGGTGCCTGGGGTGTCATCCCGGTTCACCTCAATGAGCTTTCGCCCGGCGCGGTGCGCGCCACCTTGCCCGGCTTCATATACCAGGCCGGCAATCTCGCTGCCTCCTACGGCGGTCCGTATCAAGCGGGGATCGCAGAGGCACCCGGCGGCAGTTATGGCTATGCGCTGGCGCTGTTTGCCGGCGTGGTCGCCGTCTGCATCATCGTGGTCATCCGCTTCAGTCCGGAGCGGCGCGGTCAGGTTATGACGGTGCTGGGTTGAAACGTCAGCCCATCCTCAGCGCGATGACGCCTGCGACGATGCTGAGCGCGGCGGCACCGCGCCAGCCCGTCATCTTCTCGCCGAGCGCGTAGACCGAAATCATCATGGCGAACAGGATCGAGGTTTCGCGCAGTGACGCCACCGAGGCGATCGGCGCCTTGGTCATCGCCCACATCACGATCCAGTAGGCGGCACCGGAAAGTACGCCGGTGAACAGCCCGGTCTTCCAGTCGCGCGCCAACACCGGAAGCGCCTTGGGTCCTCGGAAAACCAGGCAGAGCACCAGCGCCCCAAGCGCATCGCAGATGAACAACCAGGCGGCATAGCTTTGCGCGGTTGCGGCCAGCCGCGCGCCGCTGCCGTCTGACAGCGTGTAGCTGGCAATGAAGATCGACGTGCCCAGCGCAAATGCGACCGCGCGCAGGTTCAGCTTCTCCAGATGCGCCCCGCCACGAAACGACATCACCAGCGTTCCGGCCGACAACAGCAGGATGCCCACGATGGCAAGCGGTGCCGGCACCTCGGCGACAACGAACATCCCGCCAATCGCGGCCAGCAGAGGTGCCGTGCCACGCGCCAGCGGATAGGTCTGGGCAAAATCGCCGGCCTGGTAGGCGCCGATCAGGAAGGTGCGGTAGCCCATGTGGAAGATCACCGAAGCGGCGATATAGGACCAGACTTCCACCTTGGGCACCTCGACGAAAGGTAGCACCACGAGGCCAGCGACCCCCATGCCGAACGTCATCAAAGTAATCGACAGGAAGCGGTCGAGATGCACCTTGACCAGCGCGTTCCAGATCGCGTGCATGGCGGCCGCGGCAAGCACCGCGAAGAAGACGAAAAGCGTCATATGGAGCTCATCGACCTCCAGCGCCGAAGGGCGTTTCGAGATCGATGTCGACCTGGACAGGGAAGTGATCGGAAGCAACCTCGCCTATATCGGCGCTGACCGAGCGCACACGCCCGGCCAACATGCCGCCGACAAAGCAATGGTCAAGACGGCGCTTTGCCAGTCTGCCGTCGATGATCTTCTCATGCGTATGGAAATCACCAGCCGGTTCAACCGCCACGGCGGCGGCATCGACGAAGCCGTCGAGATAGGCTGCTCCACGATGATATGGCGTGCTGCCGACGATGCGACGGTATTCGACGCTGTCCGGCTCCATGTTGAAATCGCCCAGCCAGATCGCCGCCGGCGGATTTTCCGGCTCGACTTCCCCATGTGTCCAGTTGCGCGAAGGTTCGTCGTCCACGCCGCTCCACGGTCCGCCTTCCCGCGGCGCCCGGCGATGCTGCGCCCCGAGATAGTCGATCTGGTCCAGCCGCTCTTCCGCGGCGATGTGCGCGAGGTGCAGCGAAAGCACCCTGACCGACCCGGCCGGCGTGCGGATCATGCATTCTAGCGCGGCGTTGCGGGTGTTGAGCGGACGCAGCGTACGGCGCATCGGCAGCGCGTGCAGCCGCGACCAGACGATCGGCAGTTTTGACAGGACCATGGTGCCGAATTGCCGGCGGCGGTTGACCAGACGGCCGTCCCGCCATTCGCTGGCATCCATGTCGAAGGCCGGGCCATACACCCAGTGATAATCAGGCAGAAGCCGTGAAAGCAGCTCCGGCTGGTCGTCGAAATTGCTGCGCTGCCAGTGCCGCTCGACCTCCTGCAAGGCGATGATGTCGGCGCCGGCAATCATGCGCGCGGCGCGCGAAAGATCGTAGCGCCCGTCGCTGCCGAACCCGTACTGGATGTTGTAGCTGACCAGCTTCATTGCTTATCCGGCTCACTTCCCGGTGTTGGCAGTAACGGTTCGGTCGATCGCTTGCAATGTGCAGGAGGACGGACGGGGCTTGGGCCAGCAGGGCGGCGGTCGAGATGCGGCATCTGCTAGTCCGTGGTCAGCGGCTGGAACCGGCCTGCCGGCGACGCCGCCAGTTCCGCCCAGTCGATCTCTTCCTCCAGCCGGTGATAGGCTTCATCGCCGATCGTGCCGTTGCTGCGCAGTTCCTCCAGCGTGTCGCGCTGGCGGTTGATGGCGTAGAGCCGCAGCCGGTCGTATTCAGTCGCCGCCTGCGCATCCTCCGGATTTTCCGCGATCTGCCGCTGAGCCTCGTACTGCTCGCGCACGACGGCCGCCGCTGCCGACGTCTTGCGGCTCAACACGTCAAGCGCTGCCTGCATGACGGCAACACGCGCCTGAGCCACTTCGCGATCGACACTCGTATCCCGTTCGAAGTTGAGTATCCGCAGCAAGGGCTTCAAGGTCATGCCTTGCAACACCAGCGTGCCCAGAACCACCGCGAAGGCGGCTAGTACGATCGGATCGCGGCCGGGGAAGCCGGCCGGCAGGGCAATGGCCACCACCAGCGTCACCAACCCCCGCATGCCGCACCAGCCGACCAGCACGGCGCCGCGAAATGTCGGCGCTTCTCGCCTTCTGTCTTCGCCGCCGAAGCGGGCGAACCATCTGATGATCGCAACGTAACTCGCCACCCAGACGAGGCGTGCCAGAATGACCACAACCAGCACCGTCGCGGCAAAGACAAAGGCTCCGCCCTGCCCATCGCCGGAGAGCCGGCCGACGATAGAGCGTGCCTGCAGCCCCATCAGCACGAAAGCCAGCACGTTCAGCACGAACACCGCCGATTCCCAGACCGAATAGGTGCTGACGCGGCGTCTCGCCGACATGCGGCGCGGCGCGCTGCGCGCGATGGTGATGGCATAGACGACGATGGTGATGATGGCGGAAAGACCGAGCCTGTCGGCCAGGATCCACACTCCGAATGTCCCGGCGAACTGCACCACGGTGCTGCTTGCGGCGTCGTCGATCCGGCTAAGTGTCAGCAGCGAGACACGGCCAAGCACATAACCCGCAGCCAAACTGCCAATCGTCGACAGCAAGATCACCGGAATGGCGTTGCTCAGCAGGATCGAACCGAGCGCGGCCGAAACCGCCAACCGGTAGATCAGCAGCGCGGTGGCATCGTTGAGCAGGCTCTCGCCCTGCAGGATGGCGGTGAGGCGGTACGGCACCTTGAACTGGCCGAGCACCGCGCTCGCCGCCACCGCATCCGGCGGCGCGACGATGGCGCCAAGCGCGACCGCCGCCGCGATCGGCAGCCCGGCCATTTTCCAGCCGACGAAGGCAACGACTAGGGTGGTGAAGACCACGGCGCCGAGCGCCAGCAGCACCAGAGACAGCCTGTAGCGCTTCAGGTCGCGCAGCGACGTGTCATAGGCGGCATCGAGCAGCACCGGCGCGATGAACAGGGCAAGCGCCAGTTCCGGATCGATCTCGATCACAGGCGCGCCAGGTACGAAGGCAATCGCGACGCCGGCCAGGGCAAGAAGGGACGGATAGGGAATCTCCAGCCGTCGCGACAGCGCCGTCAGCGCGACGGCGGTCAAAAGCAGGATAAGCGTCAGTTCGAAAAGGGCCATGCGCTATCGTAGCGGCCGAATGAAACGATTGGCAGTGCCAAAGTCGTGGCCGTGAAACAACGGGTGATACTTCTGGCACGGGTTGTGTCGCCGCGGACAGCACGGGAATTCGGATTGCTGGAGCACCCGTTCGGGAGCGCCAATCGACCGTGGATTACCTAATGCAACACCAGCATATCACTCGACGAGAACGAAATCTCCGCCTTTTCACCTACCGCGGGCGGCGGCGTCGCCGGGCTGTTGAATGTGTCGAGCGACACCGTGTTGCCCCCGATGCCGACGCGAACACGGATCACCGAGCCGAGGAAGTGTACTTCGGAAATCTCGCCCGAAAGACTGGAATCACGGCCGGGCTGGCGACCAAGCGAAATTGCCTCGGGCCGCAGCGCCAGCGACAGCATGTCGCCGGACTTCGAGCCGTTGAGCTTGCCCTTGAGCGAGACTTCCTGCGTGTTGACCTGCACCGTACCCGATGCGGCGTCGGTGACCTTGCCTTCGAGCACGTTCAGCGTACCAACGAAATTGGCGACGAATTTGGTCGCCGGCCGGTTGTAGATCTCGAACGGTGTGCCGACCTGCTCGGCCTTGCCGCCATACATGACGGCGATGCGGTCGGAGATGGACAGCGCCTCTTCCTGGTCATGCGTGACGAAGATAGTGGTGATGCCGAGCTTCTTCTGGATCGAGCGGATTTCCTCGCGCAGCGACACACGTACCTTGGCGTCGAGCGCCGACAGCGGCTCGTCGAGGAGCAACAGCTTCGGTTTCGGCGCGATCGCACGCGCCAGCGCAATGCGCTGCTGCTGGCCGCCGGAGAGCTGGTAAGGATAGCGGTCGGCCATCTGCGGCAGCTTGATCATGTCGAGCATCTCGGCGACGCGGGCATCGATATCCGCCCTGGGCATGCCGGCGACCCTCAGGCCGAAGCCGATGTTCTGCGCCACGGTCAGGTTCGGGAACAGCGCATAGGCCTGGAACACCATGCCGACATTGCGCTGGTTGGGCTTCAACCGGGTGATGTCCTTGCCGGCTACGACGATCTTGCCGGCTGATGGCTCCTCGAAGCCGGCGACCATGCGCAGCACAGTGGTTTTGCCACAGCCGGACGGCCCAAGAAACGAGACGAATTCACCCGGCTCGACGTCGAGATTGAAGTCCTCCACCACCGTGGTGGCGCCGAAAGATTTTCGGACGTGCTGGATGGAGAGGAATGGCTCGGCCATGGTTCTTTCTTTCAATCAATTCGGGCGGTTGGCGGACTTCGGCGCAAACCGCGACAGGACCTGGATCAGCGACATGCAACCCCAGGTGATTACGAAAGCAATAATGGACAGCGCTGCCGGTTCATAGGCTCGGTTGGCAACCAGGTTCTGCAAATAAGGACCGAAAGCGGGCCGATTGAGCAGACTTGCCATGGTGAACTCGCCGATGACGATCGCGAACGTCAGGAAGGCCCCGGAGAGCACGGCGATCAACACGTTGGGAAGGATCACGCGGGTGACGATCGTACCCCAGCCGGCGCCGAGGATCTGGGCAGCTTCCGTCAGCGTCCGAACGTCGATGGTACGAAGGCCGGTGTCGACTGCTCTGTACATATAGGGCAGCGCCAGCGCCGCGTAGCCGATGACCAGCAGAGCATTTGTGGCTGTATTGTTAGACAGGAACGGCAGGGGCGAATTCGAGCCGTACATCCTGATATAGCCGAAAACGATGACGATGGCCGGGATGACCAGCGGCAACAAGGTGATGAACTCGACCACCGGGCGAAGCTGGGGCAGACGCAGCCGGATCCAATAGGCGGTGGGCACAACGATCAGCACACCAAGAAGGATGGTGAAGACCGCCACGATCACCGAATACATGAAAGTTGTCTGGAACTGGTTATCGCCGAGCACGACCTTGTAGGCGTCGAAGGAATAGACGCCGCGACGCATGCGCAGCGAAAACTCGATCGTCGCGATGAGCGGTATGAAGAAATAGGCCGCGCCGAGGATGAAGACGACCCAGGCCCAGAATTTGCCAGCCTTCATTTGAGCCACCTCTCGGAACGGGACCGGAACCAGATGTAGAAGATGTTGGCCAGCCCGGTGATGAAGATCATGCCGAACGCAATCGCATAGCCGAGGTGGGCATTGTGCAGCACATCGCCGCGTATCTGCGCGTAGAGCAGGATGGGCACGATGTTGAGCGAAGAGCCCGTTAGCGCATAGGCGGTGGCGATGGCGCCGAAGGCGTTGGCGAAAAGCAAGATCACGGTGCCCAGGAAACTCGGCCATAGCACGGGTATCACAACCATCCGCCAGTACTGCGACTGTGTCGCGCCGAGCGTCGCTGCGGCCTCACCCCATTCCTTCTTCAGCCCGTCGATCGCCGGCACGATGATGACCACCATGAGCGGGATCTGGAAGTAGACATAGGTGAGCGTCAGCCCCCAGAACGACAGCAGGTTGAAACCATGCGCATAGAGGTTCAGCCCAACCAGTGTATTGAGCAGAACGGTAACGAGCCCAAGGCGGCCAAGCGTGGCGATGAAAGCAAACGCAAGCGGCACGCCGGCGAAATTGGAAGCCACCCCGGAAAAGGTCAGCGTTGCCGACCGTATCCAGTTCGGCAGACCGCCTCGTACGATGGCAATCGCAATGGCCAAGCCTGCAAAGGCGCCGATCAGCGACGAGGCCAGGCTTACCTTGATCGATATCCAATAGGCGGCAACGATGTTCGCCTGCGACAACGCGAAGATGTTATCCAGCGTGAATTCGCCTGCATCGTTCTGGAATGCGCCGAGCATCAGGTAGAGCGTCGGCAAAATCAGAAACATGATGGCGAAAATGAAGAACGGCGTCACCCCGAGCCACTGCGTAGGAAACCGCAAGGCGCGCGCTTCTCCTGGGGGCGCGGTCTTTCCCGCAATGGCCTGACTGGAAAGCGTAAGATCGGTCATGCGCCGGCTACCGTCTTCGAGGAAAGACCGGGCGGCCACGTGGCCGCCCGGTGGATTTCAAGTTACTTGACGTTGGCGCCGACGACAGCGTCCCAGTTCTTGGTGATGGCTTCCTTGGCCTTGCCCTGTTCGTCGAGCGTCGGGAACGCGGCGGCGGCATAGGATTCCGCCGGCGGCAGCTTGGCCAGCACGTCAGCCGGGACCTTGCCGTTCTTGGCAAGATCGTTGAAGCGGATCGGGTGGCAATAGCCCTTCAGCCAGCCGATCTGCCCCTCGTCCGAATAGAGGTATTCCATCCACAGCTTGGCTGCATTCGGATGCGGCGCGAAAGCGCTGATCGCCTGCACGTAGACACCGGCGACAACGCCGGTCTTCGGCACGATGACGTCGACGGGCGGGTTGCCCTTCAGCGTGTCGCGGCCCGAAAGCGCGTTGTAGTCCCAGGTGACGAGGATCGGCGTCTGGCCCTGGGCGAGCGTCGCCGTCTTGCCGATGACCGGCACGAAATTGCCGGCGGCGTTGAGCTTCTTGAAGAAGTCGAGGCCAGCGGTGCCGGCGGCTTCGCCAGCTGCCGCACCACCGGAAAGGCCGGCGGCGTAGACGGCCTGGATGGCCTGGTTCGAAGCGCGCGGATCACCGGCAAGCGCGACCGAGTTGGCGAATTCCGGCTTCAGCAGGTCGGCCCAGTCGGTTGGAGCTTCCTTGACCAGATCCTTGTTCACTTCGAAGGCGAGCACACCGTAATAATCGCCATACCAGGCGCCATCGGCATCCTTGGCGCTGTCCGGGATCGAGTCCCAGGTCGACACCTTGTAGGGCATCAACAGGCCGTCGGCCTTGGCGGTCGGGCCGAAGGACAGGCCGACGTCGATGACATCAGGAGCCTGCGGGCCCTTGTTGTCCTTGTTGGCCTTGATCGCCTCGACTTCATCGCCGGAACCGGCGTCGGGGTTGAGTTCGTTGACGGTGATTTCCGGATATTTCGCCTTGAAGCCGGCAATGACGTCGCCGTAGCCGCACCAGTCATGCGGCAAGGCGATCGTGGTGAGCTGGCCTTCGGCTTTGGCCGCCTTGATGAGATCGTCCATCGAAGCGGCGGACGAAATCACCGACGACACCATGAGGGTCGCGGCCGAAAGGGAAAGTACTTTCCCCGTGAATTTGAACATGTGTTCTCTCCATTGAACTGACGCCGTTGGACGTCTGCGATGCGGTATAGTTTCCGTGTGACAGCCAGATGAAAGCTTTGTGAAACCAGCGCCTCGCAGCGTGAAAAGTTAACTCTTTTTAACGGACTGTAGCAATTAGCCATCACTTAATTTTCCGGCTAATCATTAATCCGCCCTATATCGCCCCTTCCCCTTTCCTTTCCCCTCGTTTCCCGATCAACTTCCGCACCCCGGAACCGGCCTCAGACCGTCCCGGCGATCGCGTTTTCGAGCAGTGTCAGCGCCGCCTTCTTGGTCAGCTTGACCGGGTTGCCGCCGGCCGTTGGATCGACCACCGCCATGTCGGCGATCAGCGCCTTGCGCTTCTTGTCCATGTCGAGCCCCTTGATCAGACCCGGCAGCGCGTGCGGCACCTTCAATTCCTTGCGCAGCTTGATGATTGCCTTGGCGAAGCCGTCGAAGCCGCCCTTGATGCCGCAATAGGCGGCAAGCCGGGCAATGCGCTCCTCGATGGAGTCCCGGTTGAAGGCCAGCACGTAAGGCATGAACACGGCATTGGTCATGCCGTGATGGGTGTCGTAGAGCGCGCCGATCGGATGCGACAGCGAGTGGATGGCGCCCAGCCCCTTCTGGAAGGCGGCGGCACCCATGGCGGCCGCGCTCATCATATGGGCGCGGGCGACGAGGTCCCCACCGTGGGCATAAGCCTTCGGCAGGTTCTCGAACACCAGGCGCACGCCTTCCACGGCAATGCCATCGGCCATGGGATGATAGCCCGGCGCGCAATAGGCTTCGAGGCAATGGGCGAGCGCGTCCATGCCGGTGCCGGCGGTGATGAAGCCCGGCATGCCGACCGACAGTTCCGGATCGGCAATGACGATCGCCGGCAAAAGTTTCGGGTGGAAGATGACCTTCTTGGTATGGGTCGCCTCATTGGTGATGACACCGGCGCGACCGACCTCCGAGCCGGTGCCTGCAGTGGTCGGCACGGCGATGATCGGGGCGATCGCATCGGAGTCGGCGCGCGTCCACCAGTCGCCGACATCCTCGAAATCCCAGACCGGCCGCGTCTGGCCGGCCTGGAAAGCGATCAGCTTGCCGAGGTCGAGCGCCGAGCCGCCGCCGAAAGCGATGACACCGTCATGCTTGCCCTTCTTGAATACCGCGATGCCGGCGGTGAGGTTGGAGTCCACCGGGTTCGGCTTCACCTCGGAGAACACGCCATAGGGCACCTTGGCCTCATCGAGTATCCTGAGCGTCGAGGCGACGACCGGCAGTTTCGCCAATCCCGGATCGGTCACGAAAAGCGGCCGCTTGATGCCGGTGGCCGCGAGCACCTCCGGCAATTCCTTGATGCGCCCGGCGCCGAAGCGGACGGTGGTGGGGTAGTTCCATTTGGAGATGAGCTTGGACATTGCTTGTCTTTCAGAAATCAGATGGCTTCGCGCAGGTGGAATGACTTCGGCCTCGTCAGATTGTCGTAGCCGATGGCCGACAGCCCGGCGCCCTTGCCGGTGTCCTTGACACCGGTCCAGACCAGCGCCGGATCGAGATAGTCGCAGCGGTTCATGAACACCGTGCCGGTCTCGACCCGGTCGCCGATCGCCACCGCATGCTCGGTGTCGCGCGTCCAGATCGAGGCGGTCAGCCCATAGGCGCTGTCGTTCATCAAGGCGATCGCCTCTTCGTCGTTGCGCACCTTCATGATGCCCACGATCGGGCCAAAACTTTCCTCGCGCATGACGCTCATCTGGTGGTCGACTCCGGTCAACACCTCCGGTGCCAGATAGGGCGAGCCGGCCTTGTCGTTAGCCACCTTCATGTTGATGTGCGCCACCGCACCCTTACGCAGCGCTTCGGCTTTCTGCTCGCGGATCATGTCGGCGAAACGCGCTTGCGCCATCGGCCCCATCGTCGTCGCCTGCTCCAGAGGATTGCCGACGACATAATTCTTCGTCTCGGCGATGAAGCCTTCGACGAACTCGTCATAGACCTTCTCGTGCACATAGACGCGCTCGATGCCGCAGCAGCACTGGCCGGAATTGAAGAAAGCGCCGTCGACCAGATTGGCGACCGCATGGTCCATCTTGGCATCGGGCAGCACATAGGCCGGATCCTTGCCGCCGAGCTCGAGCCCAAGCGTCATGAAGGTGCCTGCCGCCGCCTTTTCGATGGCGCGGCCGCCGCCGACCGAGCCGGTGAAATTAACATGGTCGATCTTGCCCGAACCCAGCAGTTTTTCGGTCTGGGCGTGGTTGAGAACCACGTTCTGGAAAACGCCCTTGGGCAGGCCAGCCTTGTCGAAGGCCTGCTGGAAGCGCTCACCGACCAGCAATGTCTGCGCCGCATGTTTCAGGATAACGGCGTTGCCGGCCATCAGCGCCGGTACGATGGTGTTGACGGCGGTGAGATAAGGATAGTTCCACGGCGCGATCACCATGACCACGCCGAGCGGATCCTTCTTCACATAGCGGCGGAAGCCGTCCTTCGGGTTGGAGGCCGGCACCGACTTGAGCGCCTGCTCGGCGATCTCGACCATATAGTTGGTGCGTTCCTTGACGCCGCCGAACTCGCCGCCATAGCGAACCGGTCGCCCCATCTGCCAGGCAATCTCCGGCACGATCTCATCGGTCATCGCGACCAGCGCTTCCAGCATCGCCAGCATGCACTTGCCGCGCTCGACGATCGGCGTCTCAGCCCACTTCTCCTGCGCCGCTTTGGCGCGCTCGACCGCGGCATTGATCGCCTGATCCGTTGCGATCGGACGCTCGGCGTAGATCGAGCCGTCGATGGGAGATTTTACCTTGACCGTTTCGGTCATTCGTTCAGTCCTCGCACTTCATGAATCTTGATTGGCGCCGCCGCCATTCCAGCGATGGCCGGAGAGGGCAGCGGCGGCTTGGTTTAATATCGTTCGAACCCTCTGTGCAGTTCCCAATCCGTGATCCGGCGGTCGTATTCGAACTGTTCCCACTTCGCCGTGTGGACATAGTGCTCGAGCACATCCTCGCCGAGCGCCTGCTTCAGCATCTTCGACTTGGCCAGCGTCTCCGTGGCATCGCGCAGTGTCTTCGGAATCTCCGGCAAACGAGAAGCCTGATAGGCGTCGCCGACGAAAGGCTTCTGCAATTCCAGCTTCTCGTCGATGCCGGCAAGGCCGGCCGCGATCAGCGCCGCGAAGGCCAGATAAGGATTGAGGTCGGCGCCGCCGATGCGGCATTCCATGCGGATGCCCTTGGTGCCCTCGCCGCACAGGCGGAAGCCGGCGGTGCGGTTGTCCTCGCTCCACATGATCTTGGTCGGCGCGAAGGTGCCGGCCTGGAAGCGCTTGTAGGAATTGATGTAAGGCGCCAGGAACCAGGTGAATTCCTTGGCGTATTTCAATTGTCCGGCCGCCCATTGCTGGCCGAGCGTCGACAAGGTCCAGTTGGCCTTCTTGTCGAAGAACAGCGGCGTCTTGCCGTCGGCGCTCCACAGCGAGTTGTGAATGTGGCTGGAATTGCCGGCGAGCCCGTAATTGTACTTCGACATGAAGGAGATCGCCTTGCCTTCGGACTCGGCGATTTCCTTGGCGCCGTTCTTCAGGATGACGTGGCGGTCGGCCATGTCGAGCGCTTCGGCATAGCGCACATTGATCTCTTCCTGGCCCGGGCCCCACTCGCCCTTGGAATTCTCGATCGGAATGCCGGCCGCTTCCATCTCGTTGCGAAGCCGGCGCATGACGCCTTCTTCCTTGGTGGTGATGCCGATCTGGTAATCGCCGATATAGGGCGAAGCGGTGTCGAGACCTTGCCAGTGCTTCTTGCGGGCGGAATCATAGGTCTCGTTGAACAGGTAGAATTCGAGCTCGGAAGCGAAATAGCCGATGTAGCCGCGCTCGCTCAGCCGCTTGACCTGTTTCTTCAGGATGGCGCGCGGCGAATGCGGCAGGTCGTCATGGGTGTGGTGGTCGAGCACGTCGCAGATCACCAGCGCCGTCTTCTCCAGCCATGGAATGCGCCGCAGCGTCGCCAGGTCCGGCTTCATGACGAAATCGCCATAGCCCTTCGACCAGCTTGCCGCCTTGTAACCCGGCACCGGTTCCATATCGATGTCGGCCGCCAGCAGATAGTTGCAGCCATGCGTCTCGTCATGCGCGGAATCGACGAAATATTGCGCCAGGAACCGTTTTCCCGCCAGTCGGCCCTGCATGTCGACGATGCAGGCCAGCACCGTGTCGATCTCGCCATTGGAGACCGCTTTCTTCAACTGATCGAACGAGAAATTTCCGGCCATTCCTTTGACACTCCAGTGCTTGGTCGTTGAAAGGGAGAAACAAAACCATGGCCGGCGCGATGCCGGCCATGGCCATGATGGTAGATGTCAGTGGCCGGTTTCGCCGACCGCCTGCTCGGCTGCCTTGATCGCCGCCTGGCGCGCCGCGATGATGTCGCCGAGCGGCGGCCCCTGGAAGCGGTTGCGCTCGAAAGCGAACCAGACGATCGCAGTCAGGATGAAGAAGCCGACAGTGATGTAGAGCGCCCAGTCGTTCGGCGGCTGGATGCCGATGATGAAGATCAGGATCATCGACACGATCGACAGGAAGCCGAACAGCATGAACACGCCGCGCCCCATGTTCCACGGCCCCATCTTGTCCCACTTCGGTGTGCCCCAGGCCAACATGCCGAGCACGATCGGCACGATGAAGGACAGGAACAGGAAGATGACGGTGCAGGACACGACGATGGTGTAGGCCGAGGTGCCGGCGACCGAAACCAGCGTCGAGCCCCAGACGAACAGCACCGACAGGATCGACGCCGTCCAGATCGCCGCCACCGGCGTGCGGTAGGTCGGGCTGACCTTGGCAAGGGCCGATGAACCGGGCAGGCCGCCGTCGCGCGAGAAGGCGAAGATCATGCGCGAGGCCGACGTGACGGTGGCAAGGCCGCACAGCAGCTGAGCGACGAAAACGACGAGATAGACGAATTCCTTGATGCCGGGGCTGACGCGCTGGTCGAAGGCCCAGAAGAACACGTTCCAGCCCTGCTTGGCGGCGTCGTCCATGTTGGGGATCATCAGCACGAAGGCGACGAGGAACAGATAGCCGAACAGTGCCGACCAGATCACCGACATGACCATGGCGCGCGGCACCGAGGAAGCCGCCTTGATGGTTTCCTCGGAAGTGTGCGCCGAAGCGTCGTAGCCGGTGATCGTGTAGATCGGCAGCAAGAGCCCGAGCGCGAACACCCAAGCGTTCGAAACCTGCGGCCAGACGCCGCCGCCGGCATCGCCGGAGTAATTGTGGAACGTAAACAGCCGGCTGAAATCCCAATGTTCCGCCGAGATCAGGCAGACCACCGCGATCAGGATGGCGCCGAAGAAGATCAGATAGCCCGAGAAGTCAGTCAGCTTCGCCGTCAGCTTGATGCCGAGATGGTTGATCAAGGCCTGGGCGCCGGTGATGATGATCAGGAAGATCATCTGGTTGGTCAGCGTGCCCTCGATGCCAAGCGCTGGCCCGAAGGCGCCGACGAAGAACGTCCAGGTGCCGACATTGATGGCACCGAGCACGGTGATCAGGCCGAGCAGATTCAACCAGGCTGTCACCCAGCCGGTGCCACGGTTGCCGAGGATGGATCCCCAGTGATAGAGGCCGCCGGCGGTCGGATAGGCCGAGCTGATCTGCGACATGGCGACGGCGAAGGTCAGCGAGACAAAACAGCCGACCAGCCAACCGATGCCGATGCCGATGCCGCCTGCGCCTGAGGTACCTTGCGCCAGCGAATTGATGCCGCCCGACAGGATGCAGATAATGGAGAAGGAAACCGCGAAATTCGAAAAGCGGCTGAGGCGCCGCTCCAGTTCCTGGGCGTAGCCCATGCTGTGGAGGGCCTTTACGTCCTCCGCCTTGTCAACGTCTGTATAACCCGGTGCTGTCATTGGAAGTCCCCTGTTTGTTTCTCAGCTGGCCGATTGGACTGACTTTCTGACTGAATGCGATCTGGGCCGCGTGGCCTCCTCTGGCTCCAGATTGGAAAAAATGCCGGTGAGCAGATCCGCCCATTTCCGCTGCCCGGTCTCGCCGGAGATTTCGTCGTTGCGGATCTCGATCATCGCACAGGGCAAGCCGCGCGAACGTGCGTGCCGTTCCAGCGTGAAATACACGCGGTCGGCCGGCGAATAGGGCTCGTTGACGCCGACGGTTACGCCGGCAAGCCGCTTGAGTGCCGCGATCAGCGGCGCCGCCAGGCGGCGATCCTCGTCATGGATAATGCCGATGTGCCAGGGCCGGTTTTTGGACTTGTAGACCGGCGTGAAGGAATGGACGGAGACCAGCCGCGTCTCCTGGCCGCGCGCCAGCCGCTCCTCGACGATGCGCTCGATCGTGCTGTGAAATGGCTGCCATGACAGGGCCACCCGCGCCGCGAGCTGCTTCTCGGACAGGCCGGTATTGCCCGGTATGGCTGTCGTTTCGCTGACCTGCGGCACCAGGTCCGGCGCGTCGAGCGGCCGATTGCAGTCGACGACCAATCGCGAAATCCGGGTTTCGACCAGCGTGGCATCGAGTGCCTGCGCCATCCGCGACGCAACCGGCAGCGCACCGGGATCCCAGGCGATGTGGCGCGTCAGGTCCTCGGCGGCGAGGCCGAGCGTGCCGAATTCGGCCGGCAGGAAATTGGAAGCGTGGTCGCAGGTCAGTACGAAAGGGCTCGATCCGCCGGGGTTCGTCACCCGCACGGTATCAGACGATGCAAGGCTGGCGGGCCGTGCTTTCTCCATAGTCTGCCGTCCCCGGGGAGCGCTGTATCGTATGTTACGTATTTTGCCTCATTGCGTCCCTGCGGATGATTTCATACAGTTTGTTTGGCTTTGTCAAATGCGATCTGGGGAAAAGACCGTCGACGGCCAGGGTGGGAGAAGATGATTTCCAACATTGCCGAATTGATCGCCGACCGTATCGGCGCGATGCCCGCCGGCGAACGGCGAGCGGCGCAGACGCTGATCGCGAACTATCCGATGATCGGCCTGAAGACGGTCGCCGAATTCTCATCCGCGGCCGGCGTCTCCTCGCCGACGATCCTGCGTTTTGTCGCCCGGCTCGGCTTCCAGAACTATCCCGAGTTCCAGTCGAGCCTGCAGGACGAACTGGCGGCGCAATTGCAGTCGCCGGCGATACGAACGCTCAATCCGCCCTCGCCCAATGGCGGCACGGTGTCGCCCATGCTGGAAGCGACGCTCGACAACATGCGCGAGACCTTCAGGCATCTGTCCGACAGGCAGCTTGCCGACATTGCCACCAGGCTGGCGGAGCGGCGCGGCAAGACCTTCCTCATCGGCGGCCGCTTCACCGATCCGCTGGCGCGCTACATGGCAGCCCATCTGGCCGTCATCCAGCCCGATGTCTTTCACCTCGCCGGCCAGGAGAGCATGTGGCGCGACAGGCTGATCGACATGGGCAAGCGCGACGTGCTGGTGATCTTCGACATCAGGCGCTACCAGGGCAGCCTCCTCCGCTTCGCCGAAAAAGCGCATCAGCGCGGCGTGCAGATCGTGCTGTTCACCGACCAGTGGCTGTCGCCGATCGCCCGCTTTGCCCGCCACGTCATCGCCGGACGAACCGCAGTGCCTTCCGCATGGGACTCCTCGGCGGCGCTTTTTGTCGTCGCCGAAACGCTGATCGGCGCCGTCACAAGACAACTCGAGGCCGACGGCGCCCGGCGCATCCGCGAGATGGAAGGCCTGCGATAAGCAGATCCCCCGGGGCATCGCATCGGCTCCGCTACAGCGTCCCGAATTCACGTTACCGAGATTTAATGTGCACGATTGCGTGATAATTGCCATAAACCGATGATATCGGGGCGTGGCCGGTTGTTGCCGCCAGCCCGCATCGTCGCTGCATCCGCTTCCACCTGGAACCCAGCGGACGATTGTTGCCGCTGGAGTATCGATGTCGAGCTGGAAACAGATTGTCCTTGCATTTGTGATCGTGGTCGCCGCCGTGGCTGCGTGGGCGCGTTTCTACCCCGGCGCTCCCGAAGTGCTGTCACGCTGGGGGATTGACTGGGCGTATGGCGCGACGCCTCCAGCAAAGGACACCGCAGCGCCTGGCGCCCGGCAGACGGGGCGCCCCCGGATTGCCACGATCGTCGCGTCGCCAGCCAGCATGGCCACGATCAACGACCGCCTGCAGGCGATCGGCACCGGCCGTGCCAACGCCTCGGTGACCGTCAATCCCTATAGTTCCGGCCGCCTTGCCGAACTGCTGGTCGAATCCGGCAGCCATGTCGATAAGGGGCAGATCATCGCCTCGCTCGATTCCGACACGGAGATCATCGCCCAGAACCGGGCCAAGCTCGCTTTGCAGGATGCCCAGTCCAAGCTCGACCGCGTCAAGTCGTTGCGTGCCTCAAACGCCGCGACGCCGGTCGCGGTCGCCGATGCCGAAGTGGTGCTGGCCGGCGCCAAGCTGGCGCTTCAGGATGCCGAGCTTGCGCTGCAGCGCCGCTCGATCCTGGCGCCTATCGCCGGTACCGTTGGCATCCTGCCGATCTCGGCCGGCAACTACGTGACCAACCAGTCGGCGATCGCCACGCTTGACGACCGCTCCTCGATCCTGGTCGATTTCCAGGTGCCCGAGCGCTTCGCCGCCGCTGTCAAGGTCGGCGCGCAACTGACGGCGACGCCGATCGCCAATCCGAGCAACGCCTATACCGGGACGGTGTCGGCGATCGACAACCACATCGACGAAAAGAGCCGCACCCTGCTGGTCAAGGCGAAGATCGCCAACCCGGCCGATTCGCTGCGCGCCGGCATGTCGTTCTCCATCACCATGAAATTCCCCGGCGAGACTTATCCCGCCGTCAGCCCGCTGGCGATCCTGTGGGGATCGGAGGGCGCCTATGTCTGGCAGATCGAGGACGGCAAGGCCAGGCGGTTGCCGGTTCGCATCATCCAGCGCAACACCGAAACCGTATTGATCGACGCGAAGATCGACAGCGGCGACATGGTGGTCACCGAAGGCACCCAAAGTGTCAGCGAAGGCGGCGAGGTTCGCATCGCCGGCCAGGGCCAGCGCGCCGCCAACGCCGCGGAAGGCTCATGACCGGCCCCGCCAACGCCTCCAGCGACACCGGCTTCACCGCGCTGTTCATCCGCAGGCCGGTCATGGCCTTCGTGCTGAACACCCTTATTGCCGTTGCCGGCCTCGCTGCCTTCTACGGTGTCGAGATCCGCGAATTGCCCGACGTCGACCGTGCCGTCGTCACGGTCTCCACCACCTTCGAAGGGGCCGCCGCCGAAACTGTCGACCGCGAATTGACCGACACGATCGAGGGCGCAGTCGCCCGCGTCTCCGGCGTCAAGTCGATCTCGTCTTCCTCCTCCTTCGGCTCGAGCCGTGTCACCATCGAGTTCAACGACGGGGTCGATCTCAACGTCGCCGCCTCGGACGTGCGTGACGCGGTCGGCCGCGTCGCCAACCAGATGCCAGACACGGCCGATCCGCCGCGCATCGTCAAGGCCGACGCCAATTCCGACGCGGTGATGCGGCTGGCGGTGACCTCCGACACCATGTCGATCCAGGACATGACGGTGGTGGTCCAGGACCAGATCGAGGACGAACTGGCCGCCGTGCCCGGTGTCGCCGACGTCCAGGTCTATGGCGACCGCGACAAGATCTTCCGCATCGATGTCGACCAGAACAAGCTGGCCAGCCTTGGCTTCACGGTCGCCGACCTCAGGGCGGCGCTTGCCTCCGTCGCCTTCGATTCCCCGGCCGGGTCGATCACCACGACCAACCAGGACCTGATCGTCCGCACAACGGCCGATGTAACGACGCCTGAGGAATTCGAGAACATCATCATCGGCGGCACGACGCGCATCCGCGATGTCGCGACCGTCACGCTCGGCCCCGATGTCGGCCAGACGACGCTGCGCGCGGACGGCAAGACCGGCATCGGCATCGGCATCATCCGGCAGGCGGAATCGAACACGCTGGACATTTCGACCGGCGTCCAGGCCGCCGTCGCCAAGCTGCAGGAGAACCTGCCCAAGGGCATGTCGATCAAGATCACCAGCGACGACGCTATCTTCGTCGAGGGTGCGGTGCACGAGGTCGAGATCGCGCTTGGCCTGTCGGTCACCATGGTGCTGATCGTGATTTATGTCTTCCTGCTCGACTGGCGCGCCACGCTCATCCCGGGCTTATCGATGCCGGTCGCCATGATCGGCACCATAGCCGCCATCTATTTGGCCGGCTTCTCCGTCAACATTCTGACGCTGCTTGCTTTGGTGCTGGCCACCGGCCTTGTCGTCGATGACGCCATCGTGGTGCTGGAAAACATCGTGCGACGGCGCAACGAAGGCATGGGCCCGCGCGCGGCCGCCGTGCTCGGTGCACAGGAAGTGTTCTTCGCCGTCGTCGCCACGACGCTGACTCTGGTCGCCGTCTTCGTGCCGATCTCGTTCCTGCCGGGCCAGACCGGCGGCCTGTTCCGCGAATTCGGCTTCGTGCTTGCGATGTCGGTGCTTCTGTCCTGCGTGGTGGCGCTGACGCTTTGTCCAATGCTTGCCTCACGCATGCTGACCAGCGCGTCGCTCCATCACGAAGGCGGTCACGGCATTGGCGCACGCATCGGCGGCGTCCTGAATGCCGGCTACAAGCGCGCCCTCCATGCATGTCTCGACGCACCGTGGATCGTGGTTCTGGTCGCGGTGCTGTTTGCCGGCATCGCGTTTGCGCTGTTCGGCTCCATCCGCCAGGAGCTGACGCCAACCGAGGACCGCGCCGCCGTGCTGTTGCGCATCAACGCCCCGCAAGGCGTCAGCCTCGACTATACGACGCAGCAGATGCAGAGAATCGAGCGCCTGATCCAGCCCATGCGCGATTCCGGCGAGATCCGCTCGACCTTCGAAAACGCCGGCCAGAACGGCTCCTACAACTCCGGCTTCATGGTGATGACGCTGGCGCCGTGGGACGAGCGCAGCCGCAGCCAGCAGGAGATCATGGCCGAGATCAGCCAGTTGACCAGGCAGGTGCCCAGCGTGCGCATCTTCCCGGTCCAGCCCAACAGCCTCGGCATCCGCGGCGCCGGCAATGGCCTGCAATTCGCGCTGGTCGGCAACGACCGCAAGGCGCTTGGCGACGCGGCGGTCAAGATCATCGCGGAGATGCAGAAGGATCCGCGGTTCCAGACGCCCCGCCTGTCGATCGACCCAACGCAGCCGCAGCTCGCCGTGGCCATCGACCGCGAGCGCGCTTCCGATCTCGGCATCGATATCACCGGGCTTGCCAACACCATGCAAGCCATGCTCGACGGCAACGACGTCGTCGATGTTTACATCGCCGACCGTAGCTATGGCGTGAAGCTGGTCTCGACCACCAACCCGATCAACGACCCGACCGATCTGGAAAATGTCTTCCTCAAGACGGCGGATGGCCGCTTCGTGCCGATGTCGACCATCGCCACGCTGACCGAGCGCGCCGTGCCGCCGTCGCTCTCGCGCGAACAGCAGCAGCCTTCGGTGGCGATTACCTCGAATCTCTCAGGCAATTTCGCGCTTGGCGATGCGCTGACACGCGCGCAGGAGATCGCCGCGCCGCTTCTGCCGCCCGGCAGCCGCATCCTGCCGCTGGCTGAGGCCGCGACTTTGGGCGAAACCAACAGCGCAATGGTCACCATCTTCGGCTTCGCGCTGGTCATCATCCTCTTGGTGCTGGCCGCCCAGTTCGAGAGTTTCGTCAGCGCCGTCATCATCATGGCGACGGTGCCGCTCGGCCTTGCCTGCGCCATTTTCGCCTTGCTGCTCTCGGGCACCAGCCTCAACGCCTACAGCCAGATCGGCCTGGTGCTTCTGGTCGGCGTCATGGCCAAGAACGGCATCCTGATCGTCGAATTCGCCAACCAGCTGCGTGATCGGGGCCTCGGCGTGCGCGAAGCGATCGAGCAGGCTTCCACCATTCGCCTGCGGCCGGTGATGATGACGATGATCTGCACAATTCTCGGCGGTGTGCCGCTTGTGCTGGCCGCCGGCGCGGGCGCCGAGGCGCGCGTGGCGCTCGGCTGGGTCATCGTCGGCGGGCTTGGCCTGGCGACCGTCTCGACGCTGTTCCTGACACCGGTCGCCTATCTCCTGCTTGGCCGCTTCGTCACCCCGAAGACCCACGAGGAAGCACGGCTGAAGCGCGAACTCGAGGAAGCCGTCTACACCAATGTGGAACCGGCGCAATAGAGATAGCTATTTCAGCAGCCGGCCTTCGATCGACCAGCGGGCGGCAAGGAAGTTCAACACAGCCGCTACGATGACGCCGCCGATCTTTGCCGGCCACACACCGGTGACACCGGCGAAGAGTGCGATCGACAGGCTGGAAACGCCGAGCGAAATCAACGCCCCAGCCGTGACGAACCGCAGGAAGGCGTCATGCAGCCGGATGGCGTGATTGCGCTCGAACGACCAGAAGCCATTCGCCACGAAAGAGAAGATCACGGCGATCGACCACGAGACGACATTGGCGGACAACGGCGGGACATGCAGCTTGAGCAGCAGGGAAAAGCCGGCAAGATCGATGGCCGTGTTCGCCAGTCCGACAAGCGCAAAACGGACGATCTTGCTGCCGGTCGAACGCTGGGGCTGTTTGCCGCCGCTCATCCCATGCCGTCCATGATCTCGACACCGGCGCGGGCCAGGCGCGCGCCGAACGCATCCGAGGCCAGAACCCCAAGTTCCACTTCGCGCACGCTTTGCATCGGGTCGCGCGCGCACAGTGTTTCGTCGACATGGCCAGGGTGGCACATGAACAGTCCATGGTCCGGCAGCGCTTCGACCGCAGCCTCCAGCAATGGGGCAAATTTTTCGGGTTGCCGCCAGTCATAAATGCCGGCGAGCGGCTTCCAAACGGCAAAGCCGGCGCGCCGCATCGATCGGTTGAAGCCGGCGGCCACGGCAGCGATTGCCGCGATCTTCGGTGCGACGGCGGCATCACCCAGCGCGGGAGCGCCGCGCAACACCGGCCTGTCGGCAGCTTCGCGAAAATGCGCCCGCAGCCATCCGCGCACGACGGGCAGGAAATGCACGTGCTGATGTCCGTCGATGAAGTCGGGCTTGCGGCCCAGCGCCTCGACGAAACGACTGTACTGCGCGCCGAGTTCGGCATGGACGTCACGCTCATCGATCCGGCCGCGCAAGACCGGCAGGGCCAGCGAACGAAGCGGCGGCAGCCGGCCCTCAGGCGCCAGGCTCGATTTGCCCGTGACGGCTGGCTGGTCCGTAAGGGTCAGGTGCAGTCCGATCGCCGCGTGGTCGCACAGTGGCCTTATACGCGCCGCCGCCGCAGCCCATTCCGGAAAACCGGTCATGCAGCTGGTGCCGGTCAGGCGTCGCCGGTCGAGCAGGTCGAGAATCCCGGCGCAAACCCCTGGTGCCAGGCCGTAGTCATCGGCGATCAGGCGAATGCGCCGTGTCATCCGCGGGACGCGCCCGGGGCGCCGTCCGAAACGTCGCTGCGTACGACATCGCGCACGATATACACCGGACGGTCCTTGCTCTCCGACAGCGTGACCCAGACATATTCGCCGATCAGGCCAAGGAGGGTGAGGTTGAGGCCACCGAGCAGGACGACGGCGACCATCAGGCTGGGATAGCCAGGCACTGCAATGCCGTAGAACATCACTTCGAAGAACACCTTGGCGCCGTAAACGACGCCCGCCAGCGCCGCCAGCATGCCGCTCAAGCTGATGATGCGCAGTGGGATGACGGAAAACGACGTAAAGCCTTCCAGCGAAAAGGCGATCAGGTTGAGCCGGCTGCATTTCGATGTGCCGATGGCACGGTTTTCCGGCGAATAGGGTATGGCTTTCTGGCGGAAGCCGGCCCAGGCGAACAGGCCCTTGTTGAAGCGCCGCTTGTCGCGCAGGCTTGTCAGCGCGCGCGCCACGGTACCGCGCATGACACGAAAGTCTCCCGCGTTCTCGGGGATATCGAAACGCTGGCTGCTGTTGATCAGGCTATAGAACAGCTTCGCCAGCTGGCTGCGTCGCCAACTGGCCTCGCGCCGGTCGTTCTGGGCGTAGACGACGTCGATATCGGGGTGTTCCACCAACTCGGCAATCATCTGCAGGCTGACATCCATGGAATGCTGAAGGTCGGAGTCCATGATCAGCACCATGTCGCCGCGCGAATGGTCGAGACCGGCGAGCACCGCGACCTCCTTGCCGAAATTGCGGCTGAGTCGCACGACCTCCCAGGAACCCGACAGCGCCAGCGAAAACCGCTCGGCGCCATCGTCGCGACTGCCATCGTCGATCAGGATCTTATGGACGGCCATGCCGAAACGGCTTGATACCGCTTCCTCGAGCCTCTCGAGCAGCCCGGCAAAGGCCGACGCCGACTGCGCCTCGTTGAAGAAGGGCGCTACGATATCGAGTTTCTGCCGCGACTCAGCCATGTGCAACGGGTCCGACATTCACCGCCTTGTCGCGCGCCTTGGCCCAGAACCACCAGATCAGCGAACAGGCGATGAAGGTGACCGCGAGCGGCCTGAACCAAGGGTAGAAGAAATTATGCATGTGGCGCTCGACGCTGGTCAAACCTGTGAGGAACAATACCGTCGACAGCACCGAAGCCAAGACGCCACCACGCTCCTCCCGCCACAGTGTGGCGATAGCGAGACCGGCAGGCACGGCGATCATGGCATAGGTATTTGGCTCGACGCGCGGATTGAAGACGCACATGTAGAAGGCGGCCGTCAGGAAGATCGCCAGTCCGGCCATCCCGGGCTGGAGCTTGCGGTCGAACCAGAGGACGATCGATAGCGTAAGCAGTGCCACGACGACGCGCACGATCGTGGCGGCGAATTCAGGCATGGGCACTCCTGCCGAGGTGAAAGGCGCCGTGAAGTCGGTGGGGACAAAGTGGCCGGACTGGTCGACGGCCATCGAGGTCAGCATGCGGGCGAAATCACCGTACTGCGCGTTGAGATAGCCGGCAGGTGCGAAGGCATACGGTATGGCGAGCACGAACAGCACCGCCAGCACGAGCATGGGTATCAGCCGCAGGCGCAGGGCTCCCACCAGCAAAAGCATGATGATCGCGGTCGGTTTGGCAATGATGGCGACCGAAGCCCAGAAGAAGGTCTCGGCGCGCCGCCCTTCGAGCGCCGACAGGGTCAGGAGCCAGCAGGCGCCGGTCAAGAGAATCGTCGCCTGGCCGTTGCGGATCGCACCCAGCGCCATCGGCAGGGCAAGGAAGAGCCCGAAGGAAAGCAGCCACGGCAATTCCCCGCCGCCGATTTTGCGCACTTGCCGCATCGCCGCGAAGGTGAGCGCCGCGAAGCCCACCGCATGCCACACCACGCCGCCCAGATACGGTCCAAGCTTCAGCACCGGAATGTAGAGTGCGGCAAAGGCCGGCGCGTAGAGATAGCCCATCTCCGACTGGAGATTGTACAGCGGCTGGCCGCTGAGGAATGCCTCGCTGCCATATCCGTAGGCCTGCATCACCGTGCGCGTGTGGGGCGACCATAGCACCAGGCCGAGAACGACCAGGAACGCCCCGACCCACATGCCCAGCCCCAAACGGTCGAAAACCGGCTTGGAAATCGTCATCAACACACCCCGCACGCCATCGCGGAAGACGCCCCAGCCTGGCGTCGTCCCGGCATTCGATGGCGGCGGCATATCACGGACAAAGCGACCAGGCATAGGGGCACAATGGCGCAAGCTACGATCCGGCCGGTCCGATAGCGCCGGACACGTGATTGTGTCGAGCGTCGAGAGCAAGGTCACCGCTTCAAGGCCGGATGAAGACCTTGCCGTTGGGCTTGGCCAGTTCCGCCGGCACGCGTGCCATTGCCTCGGCCAGCGGAATGACCGCCGTCACGTCGGTCGACCAGCGTCCATCGGAAAAACGCTTCTGCGCCTCGAGGATCGCCGGACCACGCCGATCCCTGGATTGCCGCATCCATTCGCTCAGCCAGAAGCCCTCTATGTGCTTGTGCTGGAAGATCAGTTGGCCGGGTTCGCGGATGACCGTGGCCTCGGGATCGAGCCGGCCATAGATGATCCAGCGCGCCCGTTTCGGCATCGCATTGAAGATGGCTGAAGCCAGCGGGCCCGTGACAGCATCGAGGAAGATGCGCGGCTGTTCGGCCTTCATCACCTCGCGCAGCGTGGCCTCGAAATCCGGCGCCTTATCGTTGAGGACATGCGCCGCGCCAAGCTCTTTAAGCATGGCGATCTGCTCGTCGCGGCGCACGGTGACAACAGGCCGGAACCCTTCCTCGCTGGCAAGGCCGATGATCAGCTTGCAGAGCTGGCTGGCGCCGGCGGTCATGACGAAGGCCTTCTCGCCTTCCTGTTTGACGATGTCGAACATGGCGATCGCGGTCAGCGGGTTGACGATAATCGCGGCGCCGTCCTCGTCGCGCACCATATCGAGCAGCGGAATGCAGGCCGCCGCCTCGGCGACGGCATATTCGGCCCACGAGCCCCAATTGCTGAGACCGGTGGCGAAAGCGACACGCTTGCCGACGAGGCTTTTGGGATAGGCCTCCTCGCCGCCCGCGACGACCGTGCCGACGCCCTCGAAGCCGGCCGGCTGACCCTTGGCGCGCGGCTGGCCATACTGGCCCTTGATGAAGGCGACATCCGATGGATTGATCGAAGCCAGGCTGACCTTGATCAGCGCCTGGCTCGGTCCGGGCGCAGGCACGGCGATGCTGCCCGGCTCGAGATAGGGCTCCATCGCCTCGAGCGCACTGCCGCTCGGCGTCCTGGTATAGCCGTTACCGACCAAGAGCAGCGCCTTCATTTCGGAGGGGATGGTCATCACTGACACTCCTTGGTTGCCGCGGGAAAACCCGTATGTGGCCAGCCGAACTGCCGCTCAGAGCTTCTCCTGCGTGTATTTCTTCAACTCCGTACGCGCCACCTGGCGGCGATGGACTGCGTCTGGCCCGTCGGCGAGGCGCAGCGTCCTCAGATGCGTCCACGAGCGCGCCAGTGGCGTATCCTGGCTGATGCCCTGGGCGCCGAACATCTGCACCGCCTCGTCGGTGACCTTGAGCGCCACGCGTGGCGCGACGACCTTGATCTGGCTGATCCAGGGAGCGGCGGCCCGCGCGTCACCCTGGTCGATCATCCATGCCGCCTTGAGGCAGAGCAGGCGGGCCATCTCGATCTCCATGCGGCATTCGGCGATGATGTCGAAATTGGCGCCAAGCTTCGCCAGCTTCTGGCCGAAGGCCTCGCGGCGCACGGAACGCTGGCACAGCATCGCCAGCGCCATCTCGGCCTGGCCGATGGCGCGCATGCAGTGATGGATGCGGCCGGGGCCGAGCCGGCCTTGCGCGATCTCGAAGCCCCTGCCCTCGCCCAGGATCAGGTTCGAGGCCGGTACCCGGACATTGTCGAAGCAAAGATGCATATGGCCATGCGGCGCGTCATCGTCGCCATAGACCTGCATGGCGCGAACCTTGGTCACGCCCTTTGTGGCCGAGGGTACCAGGATCATCGAATGGCGGCGATGCTGCGGCTCGTCATCGCCGCCGGTCCGCACCATGACGATGTAGATGGCGCAGCGCGGATCGCCAGCGCCCGACGCCCACCATTTCTCGCCGTTGAGCACATAGTCGCCGCCCTGCCGCCCGCAGCGCATGGAAATGTTGGTGGCGTCGGAGGAAGCGACATCCGGCTCCGTCATCAGATAGGCCGAGCGGATTTTTCCGTCCAGCAACGGCTCGAGCCATTCCCGTTTGTGCTCGGCCGAGCCGTAGCGTTCCAGAACCTCCATATTGCCGGTGTCCGGTGCCGAGCAGTTGAATGTTTCGGCGCCGAGATGTGCCTTGCCCATCTCCTCGGCCAGATAGGCGTATTCGACAGTGGACAGGCCGTATCCACGTTCCGAGCCGGTCAACCAGAAGTTCCACAGGCCGCGCTCCCGTGCGGTCTTCTTCAGCCCTTCGAGGATCTCGCTCTGGCGTTTGCTGTAGACCCAGCGGTCGCCGGCCTTGCCGACTTCGCCCAGGAACTCCTTGTCGAGCGGCATGATCTCGTCGCGCACCATGGCCGCGACGCGTGCGTGGATCGGCTTCAGCCGCTCGGTCATGCCGAGATTCATCTGCGTCATCGGTCGCTAACCCTTCATGCAGGCCGGGCATTTTATCCGTGGCAAGGATGACCGTACTTCGGATAGCCTTGTCAACGCGAACTGTTTTGCCCGCGGGCGAAGGCGCGGAGATTTGGATGAGCTATCTGGATGAGCTGTTTTCGGTTGCCGGCAAGACCGCGCTGGTGACGGGAGCGGCGACCGGCATCGGCCGCATGGCGGCAACCGCGCTGGTCAAGGCCGGCGCTAGCGTCATGATCGCCTCGCGTAAGGGCGAGGACTGCATCAAGGTCGCCAGCGAGTTGAACGGACTTGGCGCCCCGGGCCGGGCGGAAGGCTTTGGCGCCGACGTTTCGAGCGAGGCTGGCATTGCCGCCCTGGTCGGTGAGGTCAAGGCACGGACCGAAAGACTGCATATTCTGGTCAACAATGCCGGCGTGTCCTGGGGCGCGCCGCTGGAGAGCTTTCCCTATCACGCCTGGGCCAAGGTGTTCGGCGTCAATGTCACCGCGGTCTTCCATCTGACACGCGAATTGCTGCCGCTGCTTGATGCTGCCGCAAGCGAAGCCGATCCGGCCCGGGTGATCAATCTGGGATCGGTGATGGGCACGCAGCCGCTGGCCGACGATGCCTATCCTACACCGCCTCCAAGGCCGCCGTGCATCATCTGACACGCACGCTGGCGTTCGAATTCGCTGGCCGCCGCATCACCGTCAACGCCTTCGCACCAGGCCCATTCCAGAGCCGCATGACCGCATTCGCCACCGGCACGGACGAACAGGCCAGGCATGTCGGCGTCCATGTCCCGATCGGCCGCATCGGCACGCCGGATGACATTGCCGGCGCAACGCTCTATTTGTGCAGCCGTGCAGGCAGCTATGTCACCGGCGCCATCCTGCCGATCGACGGCGGGCAGTCGGTGCAGCATGGGTTGACCTTATTCAAGGAATGACATTTTCCGGCCGCAGAAGCCGGGAGTGAAACAGGAGGACATGAGCGTGGAACCGATCAGTCTCGATGTGCTTCTGGCCAGTGTCGGCAAGGAGGTCGGCGTTTCGCCCTGGCGCGTGGTCACGCAACGCATGATCGACCAGTTCGCCGACGCCACCGACGATCACCAGTTCATCCACTGCGATCCGGAGCGGGCCAAGCGCGAAACGCCGTTCGGTGGCACCATCGCGCACGGCTTCCTGTCGCTGTCGCTGTTGTCGGCGATGACGTTCGAGACCATGCCGCCGCTGGAAAACGGCAAGATGGGTGTCAACCATGGCTTCGATTCGCTGCGCTTCCTGGCGCCGGTGAAGACCGGCGCGCGCATCCGCACCCGTTTCGTGCTGGCCGACGTCAAGGTCAGGCCATCGGGCTGGGTGCAGACGGCGCATGACGTGACCATCGAGATTGAAGGTTCCAAAAAGCCGGCGCTGACCGCCCGCTGGCTGACGCTGACCTTACTTGAACGTCAGCCCGAGACGGTATGAGCGACCCGAACGCGCTCGACCAGGCGGCGCTTGCGCCTTACCTCGAGGCGCACATCCCGGGCTTTTCCGGGCTCGCGGCAATCGAAAAATTCAAATCCGGCCAATCCAATCCGACCTATCTCCTGACAGCGGCAAGCGGCCGTTACGTGCTGCGCGCCAAGCCGCCAGGCCAACTCTTGAAATCGGCGCACCAGGTCGACCGCGAATTCCGGGTGATGGAGGCGCTTTCGGGCACCGCCGTGCCGGTGCCCAAAATGCTGCATCTGTCGGCAGAGGGCTCGCCGATCGGCCGTATGTTCTACGTCATGGATTTCCTCGATGGCCGCATCTTCTGGGATCCGGCGCTGCCTGTGGTGCGCGGCAACGATGAGCGCGCCGCGGTCTACGATGCCATGAACGCCACACTTGCTGCCCTGCACGATGTCGATGTCGAGGCCGTGGGTCTCAGCGATTTCGGCCGCCCCGGCAATTACTTCGAGCGGCAGCTGGCACGCTGGACCAGCCAGTACCGTGCCTCCGAAACCGGCACCATTGCCGACATGGATCAGCTGATTGCCTGGCTGGAGATGGATATGCCGGCCGATGATATCAGGGCCTCGCTGGTGCATGGCGACTATCGGCTGGACAATCTGATCTTCGCGCCGGACCAGCCGAGGGTACTGGCGGTGCTCGACTGGGAATTGTCGACATCAGGCCACCCCTTCGCCGACATCGCCTATCAATGCATGCAATGGCGCCTGCCGCATGCATCCGGCTTTCGCGGCCTGGGCGGCATCGATCGCTCGGCACTCGGCCTGCCTTCCGAGGAAGACTATGTCGCCGCCTATTGCCGACGACGTGGGCTGACCGGCATCGGCAATTGGACATTCTTCCTCGCCTTCTCCTTCTTCCGCCTGGCTGCAATCTGCCAAGGTGTCTACAAGCGGGCGCTCGACGGCAACGCTTCCAACCCGGAGAAGGCCAGAACCTATGGCGAGGCGGTGAAATTGCTCTCGCACCTCGCCGCTCAACTGATCAACAAGCAGACCTAAGGGGGACGTCAAAGGTCGCTTCCGACGCCTGCCGCTTGGGAACCCACGGCGCCCTTGTTCGTTTCCGTACAGCGTATATAATTTAGCCAAGGCACCAACCAGACAAGGGCAACGGACTTGCCGCTGAGCGTCCAGAAACGCCGCGAGAAACAAAAGGCCGAACTGCGCTCGGAGCTTGTCGCGGCCGCACACAAGCTCGTCCAGGAAGAAGGCTATGAAGGCCTGACCATCCGCAAGCTGGCCAAGCGGGTCGGCTATGCGCCGATGTCGGTCTATTCCTACTTCGCCGACAAGCAGGACATCCTCTTCGCGCTGGCCGAGGACGCATTTGAAACGCTCGCCCGGCGCATCGAGGAGCACCCGTCCGACGATCCGATCGAGGCCTTGCAGGCGGTGATGACCGAATATGCGGCCTTCGGGCTCGGCAATCCCAATGAATACCGCACTGTCTTCATGACCGAAAAGACCAAGCTGCCGGAAGGCAGGAGCTACGAGGACATGGAGGAAGGCAACCCGGCGATGAAGGTGCTGATCAGCAGGGTCGAGGCCTGCGTCGCCGCCGGCAAATTGCGTGGCGATCCGCGCGCCATCGCCACCATGCTGTGGGCGGTCGGCCATGGCACGATCTCGCTGCTGATCACATTCCCCTTCTATCCCTTCGGCGACGCGCAGGCTTTCGTGAAGCGGATGTGCGATTTCACCCTTGCCACGCTCAGCACGCAAGATGTGCCGCCGTTGACCGAAACACCGGTCAACTGCTGAGCGCGACCTCTTCGTTTTTCCAGATTTCCTCACCGCCTCTCCCAGCCAGAATGGGGCGAATTTCTTGGTTAACAAAAAGTCTACCGTACGTGTACAATTTCTCTTGAACTTCGCGATCGACGGACGTATTTGTACAGAGTAACGTACATGTACGGAACAAATTCACCCCGTCGAACACGAAGACTGACCATGAAAAAGACACTCCTCACCCTCGCCGCCGTCCTGGCGCTTTCGGGTTCGGCCTTTGCCGCCAACAACATCACCCACGCGGTCAAGCATTCGACTGCAGCGACCTGCGTCGACACCAAGACCAATGTGAAGCTCGATTGCGCTTCGACCGGATCGGTCGACAAGAAGGCTTCCACGGAAGCCACAACCGACGGCAAGGGTCCCAGGCTCGGGATCACGGTGAACCCTTGGATCATGCCGAGCGCCTACTGAGATTTTCCGAAAGTCTGGCCGGCTCAGCCGGCCAGATGGTGATTTCAGGCAATCGAGACCGGCAGCTTGGTCGCTGAACTTTCGAAGGCCGCGTCGATCAGCTTCTGCATGTCGGCGGCGCGCCGGAACGACGGATCGCCGTTCCGTCCCGTGTCCAGCGCATCGGCGAAGCGCCGGGCATTGTGCTTGACGTCAGGCGGCGTCAGCATCCGCCAACGGTGCTGATCGACGTCGTCAGCCAGGCAGGCCGACAGCCGCGAAACCTTGCCGTCGGTCTCGACCTTGATCGCGCCCTTGGTGCCGTGCAGGGCCAGCGACAAATCATTGCCATGGCCCGTCGTGTAGCGGCTGGCCATGATCGTGGCCAGCGCGCCTGAGCTGAGCCGCGCCGTTATCGCCAAGCTGTCATTGACGTCGAGCACATAGTCACCGATGCGGTCGCCCTCCGCCTTCGGAAACGTCACCAGATCGGCATGCAGCGAGACGATATCCTGGGCCGCGCCATAGGTCGCGAAGTCGAGGATATGGATGCCGACATCGCCCAGAACACCCGTCGAACCGTGCCGGCTCGACAGGCGCCACAGCCATTTGTCGTCGACCCGCCAGTCACCCCAGAACTTGCTGACCAGCCAGCTTTGCCGGTAGTCCGCCTCGACATGGCGCAGCTCGCCGATCTCGCCGGCCTCCACCATGCGCCGCGCCTCGTGGATCACCGGCGTGTTACGATAGGTCAGGTTGACCATGTTGACGAGCCCGGCCGCCTCGGCGGCTTCGCTCATCGCAAGCGCATCGGCATGGTTCGGCGCCAGTGGCTTCTCGCAGAACACATGTTTCCCGGCGGCCAGCAGGGCGAGCGTCGTCGCCTTGTGGACCTGGTCCGGCGTCGCGTTGATGGCGGCATCGAACTCGCCCCAAGCGATCGCAGCTTCGAGGCTTTCGAAGAAATTGCCTATTTTGTTGGCGGCGGCGAACGCCGCCGCGCGGCCCGGCAGATGATCGACGCAAGCGACGATGGTACAGCTCGGAACCTGACCGAACTCCTCGATATGATGTGCCGCGATCCAGCCGGTGCCGAGCAAAAGCAGGCGATGCATCAGCTCAGCCCCCTCTCACCGTCGGCATGCAGACGCAGGCCTTTCTGGACGATCTTCTCCTTGGCCTTGTCCGTCGGCACATTCGGCGCGTTGGTGATGCCGGACCATGCCGGGGCGGGGTTGTGCGCCCAGTGCACGGCGTTGCGCAGCACCTGCTGCACGCCTTCATTGTGATAGATCGGATAGGTCTCGTGGCCCGGTGAGAAATAGAAGATTTTTCCCGCTCCCCGCTGATAGGTCAGGCCGGAGCGGAATACCTCGCCGCCCTCGTACCAGGAGATAAACACCGTCTCCAGCGGCTCCGGCACCGCGAACGGCTCGCCATACATTTCCGTCTCGCCGATCTCGAGGCATTCGCCGATGCCTTGCGCGATCGGGTGGCCGCGATTGATCGCCCAGACACGCTCGCGCTCGCCCGCCTCGCGCCATTTCAGCGAACAGGGCGTGCCCATCAGCCGCTTGAAAATCTTCGAGTAGTGGCCAGAATGAAGCACGATCAGCCCCATGCCTTCCCAGACCCGCTTCTGGACGCGCTCGACGATCTCGTCCTTGACCTCGCCATGGGCGGCATGGCCCCACCATAGAAGCACGTCGGTGGCCGCCAGGCGCGTGTCGCTCAGGCCGTGCTCGGGTTCCTGCAAGGTGGCGGTGGTCGCTTCGATGCGCTTGTCCTGGTTGAGCGCGGCGGCGATGGTACCGTGCATGCCCAAGGGATAGAGGTCGCGCACGGCGGCATTGGTCTGTTCATGGACGTTCTCGCCCCAGACAACGGCTTTAACAGGCATTTTTCCTCTCCAAAGCGCTTTGAGTACCGCATCCGATGAGGTCTTGGAAAGATGTCGTCGATCAAAATTTGTGAAATCAGGGCTTGCGGGCCTTGCGGCCAGGGACTGTCTTGGCCTTGCCAGGCTTGGCCGGTGCGCCGGGAATGGACGACCCCGTAATCGACACGGGATCGCTGGCTGGAAATGTGTCCTCGAGGCCTTCCTCGAGTTCGTCTTCGGCGTCGGCCTCGTGATGCCGCTCATGTTCGAGCGAACGGACCGCCGCGGTTTTCGGCGATTTCGGCGCGGACTTCGACGGCATCGGCAGTTCTCCCTCGATTTGTCGCCGCACAATGGACGCGGGCGGCAAACGTTCCGGGGTCAGCCGGCGGCGTCGCGGGCTCCCTCGGACAGGAAAGTAAAGACATAGTCCGAGAAAGAACGCCAGCACTCGACCCTGAAGGCCTCGTGGGCCGTGCGCAACAACACGATCTCGGCCTTGCCCAAAATGGTGCGCGAAGCGGCGCCCACCGGGAAGGCTTCGAGCGACAGATCCTGCGGGCAGCCCGAATTGATCGCGGCTTCCGCCGCCGGGCCGGTGACGGAAATCGCGATGTTGCGATGCGAGATGCCGACCGACGAGTGCAAGGTTGAAACCTTCGCGCAATCGGCGAGCGGGTCCTTGCCGGCATCGTCGATGACAAGCCACTCGTCCGGCCCAAGCCACAGCGCCGTACGGCCGCTCTTCGACGCTGAGGTTTTCGGCTGCTTCGGCAGGATCACACCGAGCGCCTTCGACAGAGCGGCGACCGTAGCTTCCGGCGCGCGCAGCGAAATGCGCAGGGCCGGCGGCAGCACTTCGAGCTTGACACCCGTTGCGGAGACGGTGCGCCCGGCCAATGCCGGACGCCGCTCCGCCGAGGGCGAAGCCGTCGCGGCCGTCTTTGCAGCAGCTTTAGCCATTGAGGCGCCCTCCCGTCTCGTCGAAGAACACCATGCCGGCAACCTCCACTTCAATCACCCCGTCCGGCATCGGCACGTAGAGCGTATCGCCCATCCGGTCACGCCCGCCGGCGACCAGCGCCAGGGCGATGGAACGGCCGCAATTCTGCGACCAGTAGCTCGAGGTGACGTGGCCGATCATCTTCATCGGGATTGCCTGCTTCGGGTCCTCGACGATCTGCGCGCCTTCTTCCAGCACCACCTTGGGGTCCTTGGTCTTCAAGCCGACCAGTTGCTTGCGGCCCTTGGCGACCAGGTCCGGCCGCGCCATGCCCCTGATACCGACGAAGTCGGCCTTCTTCTTGCCGACCGCCCAGTCGAGGCCGGCATCGTTTGGCGTCACCGTGCCGTCCGTATCCTGGCCGACGATGATGTAGCCCTTCTCGGCGCGCAGCACGTGCATCGCCTCGGTGCCGTAAGCGGTGGCGCCATGCTTCTGGCCCTCGGCCCACAATGCTTCCCAGACGGCCTGGCCATAGTCGGCCGGGACATTGACTTCGAAACCGCGCTCGCCGGTGAACGACATGCGGAACAGCCGTGTCGGCACGCCACAGATCTTGCCTTCGCGCACCGACATATGCGGCAGCGCTTCATCGGACATGTCGATGCCTTCGACCAGCGGGGCGATGATGTCGCGGGATTTCGGACCCTGCACGGCAATGACCGCCCACTGCTCGGTGATCGAGGTCAGCCAGACATTGAGATGCGGGAACTCGGTCTGGAGGTAATCCTCCATGTGGTTCATGACGCGCGGCGCGCCGCCCGTCGTCGTCGTGACATGGAAGCGGTCCGGCGCCAGCCTGCCCACGACACCGTCATCATAGATGAAGCCATCCTCGCGCAGCATGATGCCATAGCGGCAGCGGCCTGGCTCCAGCTTCTCCCAGGGGTTGGTGTAGAGCAGCTCCATGAACTTGGCCGCATCCGGCCCGACGACTTCGATCTTGCCCAGCGTCGAGGCGTCGAAAAGGCCGGCCTGATTGCGGACCCCAACGCACTCGCGGTCGACCGCCGCATGCATGTCCTCGCCGGCTTGCGGGAAATACCAGGCGCGCTTCCACTGGCCGACATCCTCGAACACCGCGCCTTGCGCCTCGGCCCACGGATGGATCGCGGTTCTGCGTGTCGGGTCGAACAGCGGCCCACGCGCATGGCTGACGATCGCGCCGAAGGTGACAGGCGTGTAGGGCGCGCGGAACGTGGTCAGGCCGACCTCCGGGATCGGCTTGCCCAGCGTTTCGGCGGCAATCGCCAGGCCGTGCATGTTGGAGGTCTTGCCCTGGTCGGTCGCCATGCCGTTGGTGGTGAAGCGCTTGACATGCTCGATCGAGCGCATGCCTTCATGCACCGCCTGGCGGATGTCCTTGGCGGTCACGTCGTTCTGGAAATCGACGAAGGCTTTAACCGTCGTGTCCGGTCCGGCGCCGGGCGCCGCACCCAGCATGCCGCGCGACCAGCTCTCCGAGGCGTCCACCTTCGGTTTGGTCCCCTTGGCGGCTTTCGCGCCGGCATCC